>DATMMB010000309.1:0-10954 GCA_035569895.1 Solirubrobacteraceae bacterium
GTCAGCGGGACATACATCCTCACCGACACGATCAAGTCGGCGTTCGGCACCGTCTTCACCGAAGTGTACAAGCGCACCGACGTCTCGATCACGGGCAGGAGCGCGATCGGCGGCGCCAACGAAGGCGAAGAAGGCGAACACAACGGGCGCGGGGCGCCGCCGGCCTTCTCGGAATCGCTGCTGGCGACGGTGCGCCGCGTTCCCGGCGTCGCCGAAGCGCAGGGCAGCGTCTCGGACACCGCACAGCTGGTCGGGCGCGACGGCAAGGTGATCTCCACCGGCGGCTCACCCGGCCTCGCCTTCAGCGTGCACGGCCACGGCAACCAGCGCTTCAACCCGCTGCAGCTGATCGCCGGCCGCTGGCCGGTGGGGCCGGGCGAGATCGCGATCGACGCCAACACCGCTGAACGCGACCATTACACGGTCGGCGAGACGATCGGCGCGATCGCGCGCGGCGCCGAGCGGCGCTACACGATCGCCGGCATCGCGAAGATCGGCGGCGTCTCCTCGCTCGGCGGCGCGACGATGGCGATCTTCGACCTGCCCGTGGCGCAGCGCCTCTTCCACAAGGTGCGCCAGCTGGACTCAATCTCGGTCGCCGACCGCTCCGGGCACACCCCCGAGCAGGTGGTGCGCGAAATCGCGCCGCTGCTGCCGCCCAACGCGCGCGTGCGCACCGGCGAACAGCAGGCTCAGAAGTCGACCGAACAGACCAACGGCTTCTTGGAAATCATCCAGGACTTCCTGCTGGCGTTCGCCGGGATCGCGCTGTTCGTCGGTGCCTTCGTGATCGCCAACACGCTGTCGATCACGATCGCGCAGCGCACCCGGGAGCTGGCGACGCTGCGCACGCTCGGCGCCACTCGCCGCCAGGTGCTGCGCGCGGTGCTGCTCGAAGCGTTCGCGATCGGGCTGCTCGCGTCGGTCGCCGGCCTGTTCCTCGGGCTCGGCATCGCGAAGGGGTTGAACTCGCTGTTCGTCTCGTTCGGCATCGACCTGCCGCAGGCATCCACCGTGTTCGCGACGCGCACCGTGATCGTCTCGCTGCTGGTCGGCGTCGGGGTGACGGTGCTCGCCGCCGCCCGCCCCGCGCTGCGCGCCACGCACGTCGCCCCGATCGCCGCGGTGCGTGAGGGCGCGCTGCTGCCGCCGTCGCGCTTCGCGCGCTTCGGCACGCCCGCGGCCGCGGCGACGATCGCCGCGGCGGTCGCGCTGACGCTGATCGGACTGTTCGTCTCCGGTATCTCCGCCGGCACGCGGCTGCTCGCGATCGGCCTCGGCGCCGCCGGGATCTTCCTCGGCGTGGCGATGGTCGCCAAGCTCGTCGTGCCGCCGCTCGCCGCTGTGCTCGGGTGGCCGGCGAGCAGGATCGGCGGCACCGCCGGGGCGCTGGCGCGCGGCAACGCGACGCGCAATCCCGCGCGCACCGCGTCCACGGCCTCTGCGCTGATGATCGGCCTCGCGCTGATCACGCTCGTCGCGGTGCTGGCGTCGGGGCTCAAGACGACGTTCGAGGGCTCGGTGCACGAACTGTTCAAGGCCGATTACGCGCTCACATCCACCAACGGCTTCTCGCCGACGTCGGTCGCCTCCGCCGAAGCGCTCGCAAAGGTGCGCGGGGTGAGCGTCGTCTCCGGCGTGCGCGCCGGCCGCGGCGAAGCGTTCGCGAGCAAAATCAACGTGAGCGGCGTCTCGGGCGACATCAGCCGCGTCATCCACGTGCACTGGCAGCACGGCTCCCCCGCGACGCCCGCCGCGCTCGGCTGGAGCGGGGCGTTCGTCTCCAACAAGTACGCCGAAGCGCTGCACCTGCACATCGGCTCGCCGATCGCGTTGAAGACCCCGCTCGGCAGGACGATGCGCCTCACGCTGATCGGCATCTACCTGCCGCCGAAGGGCGGCTCGCCCTACGGCGACGTGACGGTCTCCACCCAACGCTTCGACGCCGAATACCAGAACCCGGAAAGCGTGTACACGTTCGTGAACATCGCCGGCGGCGCCACCGCGGCCAACACGCGGCGCCTCGAGGCCGCGCTCGCGGGCTTCCCGGACGCGAAGATCCAAACCGAGGCCCAGTTTCAGGAAAGCCAGGAGCAAGGGATCGACACGCTGCTCAACCTGCTGTACGTGCTGCTGTCGCTGTCGATCCTCGTCAGCCTCTTCGGGATCGTCAACACGCTCGTGCTGACCGTGTTCGAGCGCACCCGCGAGCTGGGGATGCTGCGCGCGATCGGCATGACCCGCCGCCAGGTGCGGCGCATGATCCGCCACGAGAGCGTCATCACGGCGCTGATCGGCGCCGCGCTCGGCATCCCAATCGGGGTCGTGCTCGCGCTGATGGTCGGGCAGGCGATCGAATACCCCGCCTTCACGATCCCGCTCGGCACGCTGATCGTGTTCGTCATCGCCGCGATCCTCGCCGGGATGCTCGCGGCGATCTTTCCCGCGCGGCGCGCCGCGCGGCTGAACGTGCTGCGCGCGCTGCAGTACGAGTAGACCGCCGCCGTCGCCGACAGACGTGAGCACGCCGCACGCAGGGCCCGCAGCGATAACGCTCATAGACTCCGGGCGGTGAGCAGGCTGCGTCTCGCCCTCTGCCAGATGAATGCGACCGTCGGCGACATCGCCGGCAACGCCGCGCGCATCCGCGCCGGCGTCGAGGCCGCGCGCGCGCAGGGAGCCGATCTGGTGTTGTTCCCCGAGCTCGCGCTCACCGGCTATCCGCCGGAGGACCTGCTGCTGCGCGAGCACTTCCTCGAAGACGCCGCGGCGGCGCTGCGGAAGCTGGCGGCGGGGATCGAGCGGATCGTCGCGGTGGTCGGTTTCCCCGAGTGGGCGCAGGAGGCGCAGGACGACCGGCCGGGCTCCGGCGGCGCGGCGCAAGAGGCGACAGCGATCGAGCGGGAGAGCGAGGAGCTCGTCGGCACGCCACGCACGCCGCGCGTGTACAACGCCGCCGCGGTGCTCGCCGACGGCGGTGTGCGCGCGATCCACCGCAAGGTGCACCTCCCCAACTACGGCGTGTTCGACGAGCAACGCTACTTCGCGGGGGGACACGCCGGCACCGGGGTCGAGGTCGGTGGGCAGACCGTCGGAGTGACCGTCTGCGAGGACCTCTGGCGGCCCGGCGCACCGGCGGCCGACGAGGCCGCCGCGGGCGCGCGGCTGATCGTCAACATCTCCGCCTCGCCCTACCACATCGGCAAGGGCCTGGAGCGCGAGCGGCTGTTCGCGGCCCGCGCGCGCGAGCACGGCGTGCACATCGCCTTCTGCGGCCTGGTGGGCGGCCAGGACGAGCTGGTGTTCGACGGCCACTCGTTCGTGCTCGACCCCTCCGGCGTAACGATCGCGCGCGCGACGCAGTTCGCCGAGGAATTGCTGGTGTGTGAGCTGGGGCTCGCCCGGTCCGTCCGGTCGGGCGAGCCGATCGAGGCGCCGGCAGCGGCCCCAGCTGCGGCGCCGGCAGCGGCCCCAGCCGAGGCGCCGGCAGCGGCGCCGGCTGGGGTGGTCGCCGGTGAGGAGCCCGGTCGCGCCCCGCCCACCCCGAGCTCCGTTGGCCCCCTGGCCGCCCCGGTCGCGCCAGTTGAGGCGGAGGTGTACGCCGCGCTGTGCCTCGGGTTGCGCGACTATGTCGACAAGAACGGCTTCTCGCATGTGGTGCTCGGCCTCTCCGGGGGAATCGACTCGGCGCTCGTCGCCTGCGTCGCCGTCGACGCGCTCGGCGCCGAGCGGGTGAGCGTCGCGACCATGCCCTCCCCCTACTCCTCGGCGGAGACCCAGGGCGATGCGCGGACGCTCGCACGGGCGCTCGGGGTGCGCGTGCACGAGCTGCCGATCGCCGCGGCGATGGATGCCTACGCGGCGGCGCTGCGCGACGACTTCGCTGGCGGGGACGCCGACACCACCGAGGAGAACCTGCAGGCGCGCATCCGCGGCAACCTGCTGATGGCGCTATCCAACAAGTTCGGCTGGCTGGTGCTGACGACTGGCAACAAGTCGGAGATGTCGGTCGGCTACACGACGCTGTACGGCGACCTCGCCGGCGGGTTCGCGGTGATCAAGGACGTCACCAAGACGCTCGTCTATCGGCTGTGCGAGTGGCGCAACTCACCGGATGGCGCCGGCGGTGCGCGCTGGCCGAAACGGGGACCGATCGGGGAGACGCTCGCTGCGGTCGCATCCCCGAAGCGGCCAGCGCCGAAGGCGCGTGTCTCCCGGCTTCGGTCGGCGCCGATCCCCCCGTCGATCCTCGTGCGCGCGCCCTCCGCCGAGCTGCGCGAGCACCAGCGCGACGAGGACTCGCTGCCCCCCTACCCCCTGCTCGATCGCATCCTGCACGGCTACATCGAGCTCGACCGCGGCCGCGAGCAGCTGATCGCCGACGGGCTGCCCGCCGCCGAGGTCGATCGCACGATCCGGCTGGTCGATCTCGCCGAGTACAAGCGCCGCCAGGCGCCGCCGGGCATCAAGATCACCACCCGCGCGTTCGGCCGCGACCGGCGGATGCCGATCACCAACAGATATCGCGGGTAGCGGCGGGTGCCCGCGACTCGGCGGTGCTGGTCGCGAGCCGGACGGAGGCTGCCGCTACGCTGCGCCGGTGCGATCGCCAGCGTTCGTCCGCCGCCCGCTGTGCGCGTTCGCGCTGCTTGGGCTCTGCGCGCTGGGGCTGGGCGCCTGCGCCGACACGCTCCAAGACCGGCCGGCCCCGCCGAGCGTGCTGGAGCCGCTGGTGATGGAGGAACACCTCCCCGTCTACTGGCTGGGGGGCACCTTCCGGCGGCTTGGCATCACCGACGTCGGACGCGACCCCAGCGGGGCATACGAAATCCAGTACGGCAACTGCCTGGTGGGCGGCGAGAGCACATGCGTGCCGCCCCTGGCGATCGTCACATCGCCCGACAACAGCTTCCTGCCCGGCGGCGACACCGCCCGGAGGGAGGTGTCGGTCAGGGGCGTGCATGGCCGCGCCGAGCAGGGCGGGCGCACCTTGATCGTTGCGACCGGCGGCGTGGTGGTCGATCTCTACGCCGACAGCGCGGCGCTCGCGCACGCCGCCGCCGAGACGATGGTCGCGATCGGCGCCCCGGGCATCCCCGGCGCGCCGCTCCCGCCGCCGCTGCCCGACACCGGCTTCGGCGAGCGGCCGCTCCCCTCCCAGCAGCCGCCGTTCGCGCCCGCCGGGTAGGCGGTGGCGCCAGCCGCCACCCACGATGCTCAGCTTACTGCCTGGTACGCCTGCGCTCGCGTGCGGCGTCTGGCATCCACCAGCCGCGCACCCCAATTCCGTCGCGCCGTTGGCCTCCGAGATCGGCCATGTCTGCGACTCGTCAGGCGGACGGCGCGGGCGATCCTGCGACGGGCGCCGCCAGCGGGCGGACGGCGATCGTCATCCGCGTCACCGCGCACAGGCGATCATCGTCGTCGCTGAAGCGCACGTCCCACACCCACGTCGTGCGTCCCCTGTGCAGGCGGGTGGCGTGCGCGTGCACGGTGCCCTCCGTGATCGGGCGCAGAAAGCTCGTGCTGTTGGAGAGGCCCATCGAGACGTTGCCGTCGGTGAGCACCGCCATCCCGGTCGCCAGCGAGGTAATCGACTCCGCGATCGAGCTGTACACGCCGCCGTGCACGAGGCCGAAAGGCTGCCTGAGCTCGTCTCGCACTCCCACTCGGGCGCGCACCTGCTCGCCGGTCATCTCCACCAGCTCCAACCCGTACAGCCTGTCGAAGCCCTGCAGCATCTCGTTGATCCGCGCGGCATCGGGCAGGCTCATCGGGCCTCCATCCGGTCGGCCCTTGTGATGGGATCGGCCGCCACGTGGGCTCCCTTGGCCGCACCTTCAATGCTCATCGCGGCGCCACGATAGCCTAAGCCCTAGGGAACACTGTGAGCCGCCTCGAAGATCTACCCGCCGACCTGCGCGCCGCGCTCGCCCTCGTGGTGGGCAGGCGCAAGCGCTACGCCGAGATCGCCGCGCTGCTGCAGATCGAGGAGCGCGCCGTGCACGACCGCGCGCACGCGGCGCTCGCGCTGCTGGCGCCGCGTCAGGCACGCGCTCTCGAGGCCGCCCAGCGCGAGCGGGTCGGCGAGTACCTTCTGGGGCAGGCGAGCGCCGAGCAGCACGCCGCCACCGCGGCGTATATCGAGCGCTCCGACGCCGCGCGCGCATGGGCGGCGGCGCTCGCCGGCGAGCTTGCCCCGCTCGCGGGCGAGCTGCCTGAAACACCGGCGGGCGCCCCCACGGTGAACGGTGACGCGCCGGCGCCACCGGGGGAGGGAGATGTCGCGCTCGTGTCGGGTGCGGGGGAGGCGCCCGGGTCGCCGCGGGAGGGACCGTCGCCCGGGTCGCGGGGGGATGATGGAGCGGCCACATCGCCGGTCGAGGATGGAGCGGCCACATCGCCGGTCGAGGAGACGATCCCCGCGCCCGACGGCCCCAGCTCGCGGCGCGGCGGCGCGATCCTGCTGGCGGCGCTCGGCGCGGTCGTGGCGATCGCCGTCGTCTTGATCGTCGCGCTCGGCGGCGGCTCCTCGCCGAGCGCCCCCGCCGCGGCGAGCGACGCGGGCACCCAGAGCGCGGCGAGCGGCGCCAGCTCGGCCGCGAGCACCACGGCGGCGGGTGGCACCAGCTCCACGGCGACCGCTCCGGCGGCGAGCACCACGCCGAGCGCCTCCGCCAAATCCGGCGGCAAATCCGCGAGCGAACCCCATCTCGAGGCCACGCTACCGCTCGCTCCGCCCGACTCCTCAAGTAAGGCGTTGGGGCTCGTCGAGGTGGTGTCCGAGGGCGACGAACACGCGTTCATCATCGCCGCCGAACATCTACCCCCCACGCAGGGCTTCCATTACGCGGCGTGGCTATACAACACGCCCGACGATGCTTCCTTCCTCGGCGGCGGCACGATGGTGGGGGCCAACGGCACGCTCAAAGCGGCCGCTCCGCTCCCCGCCGACGCCACCCGCTACGCGACGTTCGTGCTCACCGAGGAGCACGAACAGCGGCCCAAGCAGCCCGGCCCGATCGTGCTGAGCGGGCCGTTTAAGGAGTAGTCGCCGGGCATTGGCGCGGAAGCGCCGCGCACATACGCCAGCCGAGCTGACCGCCGACCCGCGGCAGGCGGACGCGGTGGCAGCGACACACTCGCTTCGCCCGCATCCCTGTTGCGACGCGCACGCCGCCGACGCCGGGCACGGAGGCCCGGCGCACGCCCGGCCTTTCCTCCGCGTTGCACGCGCGGACGATCCCCGCGAATCCCCCGCTCACGGCAGCAGCTTACCCGGGTTCATGATCCCCGCCGGGTCGAGCTCGCGCTTGAGCGCGCGCAGCGCGTCGATCCCGCGCTCGCCGTGCTCGTGCGCCATCCACGGGCGGTGATCGCGCCCGACGCCGTGGTGGTGGCTGATCGTGCCGCCGCCGTTCGCGATCGCCTCGCCGGCGGCGCGCTTGACGGCCCGCCACTGCTCGATCTCCGCGCCCTCGCGCTGGCGCGCCAGCAGCGTGAAGTACAGCGACGCGCCGGTCTCGTACAGGTGCGAAACGTGGCACATCACGATGCCCGGGGTGCCCTGCGCGCGCAGCGCGTCCTCGATCGCCGTGCTCACGCCGCGGTGCAGTTGAAGGAGGTTCGACCAGCTCGTCGCCGTCTCCAGCGTCTCCACCAGCACGCCGTGCGTCAGCAACTCGTCGCGCAGGTACGGCGCGGCGAAGCGCTGCCTGCGCCACGCCTCGCCCGGCGCGCTCCCGAGCGCCAGGCCACCGTGACGGCGCACCGTCTCCAGGGCGCGTTTGTGGTCGTGCTCCACCTCGGCGGGCTCTCCCTCGAAGCCGAAGATCGCCAGGCAGCCGCCGCCGTAGCCGCGTGCGCGCAGGTACACGCGCCCGGCGCGGTTGCGTGCGCGGGCCTGCAGCGCCGCCGATCGATTCGCCCACCAGCCGGCGTGCTCGGCTTCCCGCTCGCCGGCCGCCGCGTCGGCCTGCGCGAGCGCGATGCGCGTCTCGCTCTCATCGGACAGCCGCGCCACAGCCGGCGCCGTGCGATCCTGGGCGAGCGCCCGCAGCGCGTCGACGCCGGCGGTGAAGTCGGCGAAGAACACGCCCTCGTAGCGCTGCTCGCGCGGTGCCGCGCGCACGCGCAGCGACAGCTCGTGGATCACCGCGAGCGTGCCCTCGGAGCCCAGCAGCAGCGCGCCGAGCTCGGGACCGGCGGCGCTCGCCGGGTGGGGCGCGATCGCGAGCTCGCCCGTCGGGGCGGTGGCGCGCATCCCCACCACCAGCTTTGCGAAGCGCCCGTAGCCGGTCGACGCCTGCCCGGCCCCGCCGCTCGCGGCGCAGCCGCCGAGCGAGACGTACTCGAACGACTGCGGGTAGTGCCCGAGCGTCAGGTGGTGCGCCATCAGCCGCCGCTCGAGCGCCGGCGCGCGCATCCCCGCCCCGACGGTGGCGATCCGCGACACCCCGTCGATCCGCACAGGGTCCGCCAGGTGGCGCATGTCGAGTGCCACCACCGCCGCGTGCTCCCCCTTCAGCGGCTCCACCCCGCCCACCACGCTCGTGCCGCCGCCGAATGGCACCACCGCGAGCGAGCGCTTGCAGCACAGCGCCAGCAGCTCGCGCAGCTCTGCGGGCGTGCGCGGGTACACCACGGCGTCCGGTGCGCCCTGCGGCTCGCCGCTTCGCAGCCGCACGAGGTCGGGGTAGCCCCTGCCCGCCGCGTGCGCCACGCGCTCGGCGTGGTCCTCTCGCACTCCGTCGGCCCCGAGCAGCGCTTGCAGCTCTCCGCGCACGCCGTCGGGGAGCGCGGCGGGCGCCAGCTTCACGCGCGCGAGCGCCACCGGCGGGCGCGGCTTTTGCGCCGTGCCGACGGTGTCGCGCAGCAGCCGCAGCATCCCCTGCCCGAGCGCCGGCGGGTGGCCCGGGTCGCCCCACCCCCACCACCGCATTGTTGGGACTGTTGTTTTGTGCACCACGACGCTTGAGCCTGACACAAGGGCCGGCTTTGCCGGCCCGGGCCTAGTATCCCCTACCGGGGGGTGGTCGGGAGGGGGGCTTGCCCCCCTCCCGCTAAACGATCCGCTCCAACCCGTCGAGCGCCTCGTCGAGCGTCTGGCGCGCGGCGCGGCGCACGCGGCTCGCGCCGAGGTTGGCGAACACGCCCCGCAGCTTCTGGCGCAGCTCGATCGTCACCGTCGTGCCCGTTCCCGCTGGCTGCAACCGCAGCTCCGTGCGGGCCGCCGCCAGCAGCCGTGCAAACGGGCCGTCGTGCAACTGCTGCTCCCAGCGCAGTGTCAGCGCGCGCTCATCCGCCACCACTTTGAAGTCCGCGCGCACCGGCTTGCCGCGGCCGCTTCTCAGCACCTGCGTGAACGCGTCCCGCTCGATCCCCTCGACGCGGGTCACCCGCGGCCACCAGCGCGGCAGGTGGTGGGGGTCGGCGATCAGCGCCCACACCTCGCCTGCCGGCGCGTCGATCGTGCGAGTGCGCACGGTGGTGGGCACCTTAGGAAGCGATCTTGCGCAGGTCGCGCACCAGCAGCAGATGCCGCAGATGCGTGGTGACGGCGGCGAGGTTCTCCAGCGCCTCCAGCGCCTCCTTGCGCCGCTGCGGGTTGCGCGAGCGCAGCGCCGGCGCGAGGATCTGTTGCAGCAGGCCCGCCTCGCGGTCGGCGGAGGTGCGGAACACGCGCAGGTTGCGCCCGCCGACGCCGTAGCGCGCCAGTTCGGCGACCGCGCCGACGATCTCGCGCTCAGTTTCGTCGTAGTAGCGCTGGCCGCCCCGCTGCTCGCCCTTGACGACGCCGTATTCCTCGAGTTCGCGCACCAGCTTCGGGTCGGCCTGCGTCTCCTCCAGCACTTCCTCCAGCGTGTACAGCGCGCCGCTGCCCTCACGCACGCTGACGCTCGCGCGCCGCGCGCGCGCCGCCAGCCCGCCCGAGCGGCCGCCTTGGGGGGCGCTCGCGCCGTCGAGCGCGTCAACCGGCGCCTCGCCGCCGCGGCCCGCCGCCAGCTCCTGGCGGATCACGCGCAGCGGCAGGAACTCGTCGCGCTGCATCCGCAGGATCGTGCGCAGCCGTGCCACGTCGCCGGGGGAGTACAGGCGGTAGCCGCCGGGGGTGCGCCGCGGGTTGAGCAGCTTCTGCTCCTCCAGATAGCGGATCTTCGAGATCGAGATGTCGGGGAACTCCTGCGAAAGCGCCTTGCACACCCCGCCGATCGTGTACGGCTTCGGGGTGGGCGCGACGCGGTCGATGCTTGCGGGGGTGGCCATCAGCGCGCGTGGTAGGTGAGCTTGTACTTGCCGATCTGCAGCTCGTCGTCGTCTTCGAGGCGATGCGACTCGATCCGCTCGCGGTTGACGTACGTGCCGTTCAGCGAGCCGCAGTCGTCGATGTGCCAGGCGTCGCCGCGGCGAATCAGCAGCGCGTGATCGCGCGAGACGGTGATGTCGTCGAGGAACACCGCGCTGTCGGGGCGGCGGCCGATCGTCATGCGCTCGCCCTCGATCGCGAAGCTCTCACCCACGCGCCCCCCGCCGGCGCGGATCACGAGCGCGGGGCCGCGCGCGGTGACCGCGCCGAGCTCTACCGGCACGAGCTCGCCGCTCTCGTCGATGCGGTAGGTGGCGGTCACCGAGTCGCCGGCGCCCTCGCTCGGGTGGGTGCCAACCAGATCCTCGCGCAGCGCGGCGCCGCAGCGCTGGCAGAAGTTGGCGTCCTCGCTGTTGGCGAATCCGCACTCCGGGCATGCCGACGCCATCGCGGGCGCTCCTCAGGCGTCGGCGCCGGTGTCGTCGGCGGGTGTGTCGCCCAGGCGTCCGATCGAAGCTCGGCCGGCGAGGATCTCGCTCAGCTGCTCGACGTCCTCGCCGGTGATCAGCTGCTCGCCGTTGTCGTGCATGCGCTGCAGCCGGTTCACCAGCTCGGCGCGCAGGATGTCGATCTTGCCGTGCAGGATGC
>DATMMB010000310.1:0-2437 GCA_035569895.1 Solirubrobacteraceae bacterium
CCGCCGCCGACACCGCGGGGGCCGCGGGGAAGGCGGGGGCCACCGACATCGCGGGGAACGCGGTGGCCGCCGACATCGCGGGGGCCGCGGGGAAGGCGCGGGCCGGTGAGCGCGATGGGCAGGACACGAGCGCCTGGCGGCGGATCCTCGAGGGGACGGCCGGCGCGTTGCGAGGGTAGCCCGCAGGGCTCAGGCTGCCCGACGAGGCGCTCGTCGACTTCGCCGACACCCAGCAGGCCACCGGGTGCCACGTCGACATCGAAAATCGCGAGCCCGTGCGCTATTGCGCAGACCTTTTTAAAAAGGAGTGCTACCCCAGCGCCTTGTCGACGGCGGCGAGCACGCGGTCGGTAGCGGCGGCGTCTCGCAGGGCGATCCGCACGTGCCGCGGCTCGCCGAGGCCGGCGCCGGCGGCGACGAACACACCCGAGCGCTCCATCCGCGTCGCCAGCTCGCTGCCGTCGAGCCGCGGGTGAGCGGCCCACAGGAAGTTGGCCTGGCTGTCGGTCACCTGAAAGCCGCGGGCGCGCAGCTCGGCGGTGAGACGGGGGCGCTCCTCGCAGACGCTCTGCACGTGGCGCTCGCGCGGGCGGGCCCCGGAGCGCAGCGCCTCCAAAGCGCCCGCCTGGGAGAGCTCGCTGACGCCGAGGTCGGGTTCGAGCTCGGCGAGCAGCTCCCCCGAGCCAGGGCCGCCGATCGCGTAGCCGACGCGCAGCCCGGCGAGGCCCCACGCCTTGGAGAAGCTGCGGAACACCAGCAGGTGCGGGAGCTCCTCCTGCAAGGCGATCGACGCTTCCGCGGGCTGAGTGTCGGCGAAGTCGACGAGCGCCTCGTCGAGCAGCACCGCGATCCCCTCCGGCAAGCCCGCTAGCAGCCGTCGCAGCTCGGCGGTCGCGATCAGCTCCCCGGTGGGGTCGTTGGGGCTGGCGAGCGCCACCACGCGCGTGCGGTGCTCGGGGACGGCCGCCAACAAAGCGTCCACGAGCCCCGCCCCCCTGCTTCGTCCTCCGTCCCCATTGCCCTCGCCCGCTCCGCTCGGCGGGGACTTCGCGCCATCCTTGGCGGCGGTGCTCACGTCCACCGGCACCGCGCGGCCGTGAGCGCGACGGGCCATCAGCGGGAAGAGGGGGTAGGAGGGCCACGAAGTGAGCAGCTCCTGGCCAGGCCCGATCAGCGCGCGTGTGGCGGCGCTGAGCAGCTCGGCGACGCCGTTGCCGATGATCAAGCGCTCCGCAGGCACGCCGTGGCGCTCGGCCAGCTCACCGCGCAGCCGCGAGCCGCGCAGGTGGGGGTAGCGTTGCAGCCCCGCGCGCGCGGTGAAGGTGATCGCGTTGACGATGTTGGCGTGCGGCAGCCCTGGCCAGGTGGTTTGCGAGAGGTCGATCGTGGTGACCCGAGCGAGCGCCTTGCGCCGGCGCTCCGCGGCCTCCTCGCGCAGCTCGCGGTTGACCTCCTCCTCGGGGACACCTTCGAACTGACGGTAGTAGTCGAGCAGGCCCATATGCCGAGCTCTCGGTGACTCTCTCGCGCGAGACGGCCGAGCCGGCCGGCTCAGACGCCTCCGCGAACGATGCCGGCGAGCGTGGCCACGGGAAGGTCACGAAACGCGACGCCGTTGCCGGGTGTGACCATGCTGCCGGTGCCGTTGAACAGCACGAACCAGATCGTGAAGCCGAACGCGCACACCACAGCGGTGATCGCGAACACGCGGCCGAGCACGCCGCTGCGCTGGTCGAGCCCCGCTGCGCGACGTACGAGGATCCACGCCTCGTCGAGGTTGCGCATCACCTTCAGCGCGCCGAACAGCAGCGCGAACAACCCGACGAACGACGCGAGGATCCCGAGCGAGACGCTGCTGGTGAGATAGTTGACCTGCGCCCCGATCCACAGGCAGGCGATCGGGATCGGGCCCCAGCAGCAGAGGCTGCAGAGCGTCATCCCCGCCAGCATCGCGTCGGCGAGGCGCCGGTCGACCAGCCGGCGCCGGTCGCTGCCGCGCTGGGGCTCGGCGCGATAGTGAACGGGCGCGGTGCCCGGCCGCCGGCCGACGAACAGCCCGCCGGTGTCGCTGGGGTCGCTGCGCATCGCCATCAGCCTAGCCTCCGTTCGTATACAGCGACTCGAGCACGTCGGCGTGCTTCTGCTCGACGACGTTGCGCTTGACCTTCAGCGTCGGCGTCAGCTCGCCCCCTGCTTGCGAGAGGTCGCACGCGAGGATCGCGAACTTCTTGACCTGCTCGACGGTGGCGTAGTGGGCGTTGACGCGCTCCACCTCGGCGGCGATCAGCTCGTGGATCGCCGGCTCGCGCGCAAGCTGCGCGAGGTCCTCGGGCAGGCCGTGCTCGCGCGCGTAGGGGACGATCTCCTCCTCGTCGAGCGTGATCAGCACCACCGGGTAGGGGCGCCGGTCGCCGTGCATCACCGCCTGGGAGATCCA
>DATMMB010000311.1:0-2109 GCA_035569895.1 Solirubrobacteraceae bacterium
TTTGTTTTCGGGCGCGAAGCGTCCATTCCTTCCCCTCGCTGCCTCACCGCCTCTGTGGTGGTCTTACCTTCGCTTCCCCTGCGTCCCCCGCGAAACCTCCGCGTCCTCTGCGCTAAGTCTTTCTTCCTTTGTGAGGGAACCGGATGAATTTCAGCAGCGATAACGTGACGGGCGTGGCACCGGAGATCATGGCGGCGCTGGCGACGGCGAATGCGGGGGCGGCGGCCGCTTATGGCGCCGATGCCGTCACCGAGGGGCTCGTGCGCCGCTTCTCCGAGGTGTTCGAGCGCGAGGTGGCGGTGTTCCCGGTCGCGACCGGCACGGCCGCGAACGCGCTGGCGCTGGCGTGCCTGACGCCGCCCTGGGGCGTCATCTATGGCCACCGCGACGGCCATTTTCAGGTCGATGAATGCGGCGCGCCCGAGTTCTATACCGGCGGCGCCAAGCTCCGGATGCTCGAGGGCGACCACGGCAAGATCACGGCGGCCGGGCTCGAGGCGGCGATCACGGGCCGCGGTGTCGTGCACCACGCCCAGCCGGCCTCGGTGAGCCTCACGCAAGCGAGCGAGGCGGGCACCGTCTACCAGGTGGCGGAGATCGAGGCGGTCGCCGAGGTGTGCCGCCGGCACGGGCTCGCGCTGCACATGGACGGCTCGCGCTTTGCGAACGCGGTGGTGGCGCTCGAGCGCTCGCCGGCGGAGCTCACCTGGCGGGCAGGCGTCGAGGCGCTCTCCTTCGGCGCTACCAAGAACGGCGCCATGGCGGCGGAGGCGGTGGTGTTCTTCGATCCCGTGAAAGCCGCGGATTTCGCCTATCGGCGCAAGCGCGGCGGCCACCTCTTCTCCAAGATGCGGTTCCTCTCGGCCCAGCTCGAGGCCTATCTCGCCGACGATCTCTGGCTCCGGAACGCGCGGCACGCCAACCGGATGGCGGCGCGGCTGGCGGTGGGGCTCGAGGCCGTGCCGGGCGCGCGGCTGCAGCATCCCGTCGAGGCCAACGAGCTCTTCGTGGAGCTGCCCGACCCCGTGATCCGCGGCCTCTACGCCGACGGCTTCCAGTTTTACCGCTGGGACAACGAGGCGAGCGTGGTGATCCGGCTGGTGACGGCCTTCGACACCGCGCCCGCGGCGGTCGACGCCTTCCTCGCCTCCGCTCGGCGCCACGCCGAGCACGTGCCGAGCGTCCGGCGGAGCTGACGCGAGCGCGGCCGATGCCGGCGATCGCCCGCGACAAATTTCGGGAACCGAATGCAGCGCCAAAAATTCATTCTCTCTTAACGCGGCAGGCGGCAACTCGCGCCGCCGCCGCTGGTGCGGCGAAAGCGACAGCAGAGAAATGCCGATTCCACGCGGGTTTCTGAGCTCTCTCGCGAAGCGCCTCGCGCTCGCGCGTAACCGTCTCTTAACCTTGTCGACGAGCGCTCGCATAGATGCGTGCGTGTCACGTCGGCGAAAAAAATCTCTCTAGAGCCAAAGAAGTACTTGCATCACTCGAAATAGCGTTTATCTATCGAACCCGCGACGCTATTCGCACGTGCCTATGGCCCATCGTGGTTATGCAACGACGTAACGCGTCCTTTTTGGCAGAACCGGTCGTCGTGGACCGGATCCCGAGAGGGAGGTCGATATGGTTGCTATCCGACGCAGGGCCGCAGCGCCCTGGACCGAAGCCGCTTACCGGCTGAACAGGGTTGCCCGCGGCAGCGGTCGCCGCGCTTCCATAGAACCGAGTTGTGTGAGTTGAGCCACGAGCTCCGGGCCGCGGTGTTCTACACCGTGCTTGGAACGCCACGCCTCTCCAGCGCCCGACGCTCCCGCGTCCGGGCACCCGGAGGACGCGTCGCGCTGCATGCTCGCGAAGCCGCGGATTTCCTGGCGTTCCCTGGGAACGCCAGCCGCGCGGCGGCGTTGAGCCCGCGCTAAGCGCAACCGTCCTCGACCAGCGGGACATAAGGAATTCCTGACCATGAATGAGCGTATCGCACGTTTCCTCGCCGAGCGTCAGCCCGACACTCCCTGCCTCGTCGTCGACCTCGACGTGGTCGGCGACGCCTACGAGATGCTCCGCCGGTACCTGCCGCTCGCCAAGATCTTCTACGCCGTCAAGGCC
>DATMMB010000312.1:0-5797 GCA_035569895.1 Solirubrobacteraceae bacterium
GGCGCCCAGTGACCTGCGGCTCACGCTCCGGCAAGATCGGCTCGATCCGAGCCCACAACCCATCTGGAAGAAGAGGTTTCGCCATGACGCAGGACTTCGACAGCCCCACATCGAATCCTACCTTTTGTTAGGCACTCTTAGGCCGGTACGGTCCACTCATGGAGATGGTTCTAGGTAGCCGTCGCGGGATGGCGCGAACGGCGAGCGATGTGCGCCGTCTTTACGCGCTGACCCGGTGAACGAACAGGCCGCACTGCTGTTCACCGACCAGCTCCAGGTGCCTTACCGCTTCCTCAACCCCTGGATAATCTGAATGGTTAAAGTCGTCGAAAACCACGATCGACCCCGGTCCAAGCACTGGGCGCCAGGCTTCTACCTCACGTATAGTGTCGTCCCTAGCGTGTGAGCTATCGACGTACAGCAGCTCGACCGTCTCACTGTCTCGTGGCCCCTCATCGCCCGAAGCGCCAACAAACGCCAGTCGTCGTCGAGCCCCTGGACTCACCAGTCGCAAATACCGCTCACGCTCGGGGCGCTCAATTGGGTCGTAACTCAGGACCAGCCGTCCTGGATCCGCCAATACCAGCGAAATAGCTGTCCACGCGGTCCCGGTCCCAAGCTCGACGACCCGTCGACGTCCGCGTGCGGTACTCAACAGCACCGCCAACTTTTGAGGGTCAGTGCGGGAAACTGGGCTAAAACCGTCCTCCACACGCGACGCAAGCCTCCACGCGCGCCATTGAAATAGCGCTACCCTCGGCGGCAAGATCCGAAGTTCCGCCAGAAGCCTCATTTCCCGTCGCAGTTTACGAGCACGCTCCAGCACCCGTCGATCCTACACACTAACCACGGGACCGCCCAACCAACATTGAGCGCGCTCAAGAACTCAGATCGCGCATTGTCTAATATTCTGAATTTCTAGGTTGACGATATGTCTCTTGGCTTTTTGGGCTAGGGCCCGGAAGCTATCGGCCGTGACTCCACTGGAGCGCTTCGCGACCAACCTAAAGTCAGTTAGGGCCGAACGCGGCTGGTCCCA
Source organism: Solirubrobacteraceae bacterium (assembly GCA_035569895.1). Classification (GTDB taxonomy): domain Bacteria; phylum Actinomycetota; class Thermoleophilia; order Solirubrobacterales; family Solirubrobacteraceae; genus Palsa-744. Next base: position 1,040 of record DATMMB010000312.1, read on the forward strand.
AGAGGATCTATCCCGAGCGACCGGTCTACACACGACAGCGATCTCGAAGGTGGAGCGTGGGACACGCGCGCCTCGTTTCCCGACGATCGTGGCTCTGGCCAAAGCGCTCGATGTACCTGCCGGCCGGTTGTTTGACCACATCCCGTGAGCCGTTTCAATGCGGCAGGGCATGGCCACTGGGGCGCCTCGCGTAATGACAGTCCGTCTCGCGTGCTTGCTCGTTGCGTCCCACCGGTCGTCGACGCACCACAAGCTCCGCCACAGCCAAAGTGGCGTGGCACGACACACGGCGACCACCCCGCGTCACCAGCTCGCAGTTTCTGACGGCCATGGAGGCGATGAGAATGGCCTCCCGGCCTCAAAATGGCCCAGTGGAGCCCTTGCCACTGCACTTGCTATGCCGCCCTTGACCCAAACGGGAGTGCCTATAGTTCTAATTACTGACAATCAGGCCTACCCCAAAATGCTAGTTGAAGAAACAGAACAATCCTACTGTCACGTGCCACGCGACACTTCTAGCGCTCCCGACACACGTGACGCGACAGTTATCCGACCGGCAGGATAGTCTTCGTGTCATGGACATTCTCCCGACTCCGACCCCAGAGCAGTTGGAGCAGATGCGTAACATCGAAATCCTGCCTGAGCAGGAGCGGCAATCCCTAGTGCGCGACTTGGAGGCTCAGATCAGGACGCATGAAGGCGCGTTGGTATGGTGTCGTTTCCTGGCCAGCGGGCTAAATCGCAAAGCAGGCGGGGATCCGGCTGCCTCCGGCCCGCCCGACAGCACGACTGAGCCGAGAGCGCCGACTAGGCGGACTCAGGGCGTCCCCACGACAACGGCCGTACCCAGAGGCAGAACCCGCACCGCTCCTCATCTTCCCCCCGGATTGACCCGCGAGCAGGTGCCGAGGATCAATCTACGAGAGGGGGAGGACAGGACGGGCCGCAAGAGACTCATCCTGGGAGTGATGCTACTCACCCTCGACTGGCTTTGGAGTCCGCGCGAGATTGCTGACGCACTCAAGTGGTCCGGCCTTGATCCAGGCATCACACGTGACTCTGCGCTTACCTCCATGCGCCGCATGGCGGTAGCCGATCCACCTCGGCTGGTCAAGAGAGGCATTGGCCGTGGGGCCCGCTACGAACTTGCTCCCGATCTTCGTCCAACCGAGCAGGCGGAGGATAAGCCCGCCGCACACTGACGGGCACAACATCAAAGTGAGCCCTCGGGTCTTTGGGGACCCGAGGGCTCTTACCAACGGAGGAACCTGATGAGAACCACCTTTGGCACGTCCGAACGTAGCACGAGAGGCCGACGCCATGCTTCCCTGCAGGGCAGCCAAAAGGCCCCGGCAACGGCCGATATTCGCCGCTCCCGCGGCCCCAAACGCAGCCCAGGCACCACGCAGCGCCCCCAGCGCGTCCGCGAATACCTCTACCTCAAGGCTCTGGAGATCAAGCGTGCCAATCATGAACTCAGCGATGCGGAGGTCCATCGCTTGGCGCAGAAGGAACTCCAACTACTGCTCGCGGGCGGCAGCCAGGACATGCTGCGCAAGGTTGAGCAGCTTGCGCCGATCTGCACCGCACCGGACCGGCGCCCGGTGCATCGCATGGTGGAGATCGCCGCGATCACTCGGCTGCCCGCGATGCGATGGCTCGCCGAACAGCTCGAAAGCTACGCCAGCAGCGGCCCCTACACCGACTACAGCTGCGCGATCGCGGTACTGCTCGCGATGGCGAGCGGCATCTGTCGTCCACGTATCCGCTCCGCTCGACAGATGCTCGACGGATACGCGCTGGCAGGCTTCGCGCTCGGCCACCCAATCGGCAAGCCCGAGTCGAGCCTTTACGAAAACGTGCAGTCCATCTACCGGCGCACACCCCCCGAGCTCACCTGCATCGTCAACGTCGATCTCATTAGACGGCTCGCAGAGACACTGCCCGATCGTCCTGGGCGTCTGCCGACCAAGATCGGCGAAGTGGGTGTAGTCGACGGAACTGACATCCCCGGGCACTTCCAGCAACGCAAGCCGATCGACGGGGTCATGCGCGCGCTGCTGATCGGGTCACAGGCACCGCACGCCGCCTATGTGCGCTACGTCGACGAGGACGGGCAAGCCTTCAAGCGCTGGACGGGATACAAGCTGGTCCTGATCAGCGACCTCGCCAGCACTCTGCCGCTCGTCTGGGGGATGTTTCCGGCAACCATCAACGAGCGGCAGGCCGCCGTTTCGCTGCTCCGAACCCTGTTCGAGCTATGGCCCGACTGCCCAATGAGCTACCTGGTCGGCGACGCCGACTACGACCAGTCCGAGCAATTCCACATCGAACTGGAGGGCAGTTGGTCGACCCACGCCACCTTCGCCGCCCACGGACAACGCCTAAAGAGCCCCAACAGCATCCCCGTCTGCGCGCACGGGCAGATGACCTTCCGCCACACCGACGGGTTCCCCACAGTCTCCCAACGCATCGCACAAGGGATACCCCGTGGCATCCCGATGGACCTCCGCACAGCACGCCGGCGCTTCTGCTGCCCGGCCGGACGCTGCCCCGCGATCACCCAACGCTTCCTCGATGATCCGCGCGGGCACTCCTTCCTGCCACGGCATGGCGACAGCTCGATGGCCAATCTAAGGTCCGCGCTGCTCCTCCGTCGCAACGGCGTCGAGAGCGTCAACGCGCAGCTCAAGCACCTCGGCCTTGGCGGAACCAGGCAGAACAAGCTGCGGACGAAGCAAGAGAGCACGCTCGACTGGCTCATCCAGCTCGGGCTGCTCACCATCACCGCCACCCGCTACATCCACTACGCCGGGCTCTACGAGCCCACCCGTCGGGTCGCCGACCAGCTCGACCTGCTGCGCTACGCCTCACGCGAGGCACCCAATCCCGGCCCGGACCCGCTCCAGCTCAAGAGAGCCGAGGCCAAGCTGGAGCGCGTCTTCGGTCCACCGGAGACGCCCGCCACCGCGTTGGCCCCCTCTGCGGCATCGGACGAGCCCGGCACGCTCGCCGCCTGATCCGATCGGCATGCCTCCCGCCCGACCCCGGCCAACACCTGGCCGGGCCGGGCGCCCATACCCACCATCCCGCGCACGACGGCCAAACCTGGGCGCCGCCACGCAAGGCAACGCATCCGAGAACCCCGGAATCCGCGCTCTGTGCAATGGGGATTCCCGCCGCGTTCGCACCATCAAATCCCATAACACAGCGGCCCTCCGAGGATCCCCAGCAACAGAGCGGGCTTTTAAAAAGGGCGACCCCGGAATAGATCCCGGGATCGCCCGAAGTGGGCCGTGCAGGAATCGAACCTGCAACCTTGGGCTTAAGAGGCCCCTGCTCTGCCGGTTGAGCTAACGGCCCGCGGGAACGCCGATTTGGGGCCGGGCGTCCGAGGAGGGGAGCATTCTAGCCGAGCCCCTCAGACCGGGTCCACTGACCGGCAGCGGGCTCCCGCGGGCCGCCGGCTGAGGCCGGCCCGCACGCACCGCCGCCGCGCTCGTGCCAAGCACCGCCGCGCGGCAGCCCTCAAAACACCACCGTCCGCTCCCCGTCGGCGATCACGCGGTCGTCGAGGTGCAGGGCGACGGCCCGCGCGAGCACCACCCGCTCGATGTCGCGGCCGACCCGTTCGAGGTCGGCGACGCTCTGGCGGTGGTCGACGCGCTCGACGCCCTGTTCGATGATCGGGCCGGCGTCGAGCTCCTCCACCACATAGTGGGCGGTGGCGCCGATCAGCTTGACGCCGTGCTCGCGCGCACGGCGGTAGGGCTCGGCGCCGGGGAAGGCGGGCAGGAAGGAGTGGTGGATGTTGATCACCGGCACGCCGAGTCGCGCGAGGAAGTCGCCGCTGAGGATCTGCATGTAGCGGGCGAGCACCACCACGTCGACATCGCCTTCGAGCAGCTCGAGCATCCGCTGCTCGGCCGCCGCCTTGCGCTCCCGCTCGATCGGCACGTGGTGGAAGGGCACCCCCGCTCCCCGCGCCTGTGGCGCGAGGTCGGGATGGTTGGACACTATCGCCACCACATCGGCGTCGAGCTCGCCGCGGCGCCATCGCCACAACAGATCCACCAGGCAGTGGTCGCGGCGGGAGACGAGGATCGCCATCCGCCGGCGCTCCCCCCAGAAGCGCAGCTCCCACTCCATTCCGAAGCGCTCGGCGACCTCGGCGCCGAAGCGCTCGCGCAGGCGCGCCCGCGCAGGCGCGGAGTCGAGCACGCCCCCGAGGAAGAGCTCGGTGCGCAGGAAGAACCTGCCGCCGCTGGGGTCGGTGGAGTACTGGTGGGAGGAGACGATGTTGGCGCCGAGCTCGTACAGAAAGCCGGAGACGGCCGCCACGATCCCGGGCCGGTCGGCGCAGGCGACCAGCAGGCGCGCGGCGTAGCGAGGCGACTCATCCGCGGCGGCGGCCATCGCGATCAGGTCGGCCCCGCCACCCGCTCCCGGCGAGCCTACTTCTTCGCCGTGCCGGTCTGCCCGGCGCTGCCGGCGCCGTGCCCGGCCGCGGAGGTCTTCGCTGTGCCGACCTTGACGGTGGCGCCCGAGGAGCCCGTCTTCGCGCCAACCGCGACGTAGCCACCTTTGCCGTTGGGCTTCACCGTATAGGTTTTGCCCCCCTGGGTGGCGACCAGCGCCCCGTTGGGGGCCTGGGTGATCGTGGAGGGGGTGTGGGCCAGCGGGTTGGTGCGCAGTTCGGCCAGATACTTCTTTACTTTCGTCCGTTCGGAGGCCGGAACCAGGCTGAGGGTCTTGTGC
>DATMMB010000313.1:0-7357 GCA_035569895.1 Solirubrobacteraceae bacterium
GCGTCGAGTTGGCGTGGGTGCTCTCGTCGGCGAGCGCTGATGCGTGCGGGCGTGCGTCTGAGTGTGGTGGGGCGACGGGATGCGCCTGCCGGGACGAGGGGCCGCCTCGGGGTGCGCGCGGTTGGTGGAACGTGGCAGGGAGGGCGAATGCCCGGGGCGAGGGTGTGGATTGTGGGTGGTGTGAATTTTCCGATTCCGCGTGGCTTTCAGGACGATGCAGGGCCGTGCATCAGCAAGGGCGGCGTGGGTCGAGCCGTCGCGGGCCGGTGTCATCTCGCCCGCGAGTCGCGCGAGGACCGGGCGATCGGACTGTCGAGCGACGGAATCGTCCATCCGACCGGCGGCGAGTGCGACTCCTGCGACGCTCAGCAGGGAAGCGAGCGCAAGCGCACATGACCGTCTGACGATCGTCTTCCGCGTACTCACCTGTGTGCCCCCAATGTCGGCGCTTGCCACTCTCAGTATTTTCTACGTAAGGACTTCGACCGCCCCGTCGCCCTCGATATGACGCCGGGTTACATCTACTATTCTCTGCAAATTCGGCAGCGCTTGCCGATAGTTTATGCCTAACGCAAGCTTCGATCATGTCGCGGATCGACGACGCTCCACCTGGTGTCACGCCGGCGCCTGCCACCGGTCGCGGCCGCTCATCGTGTCCAGCGCGTTCGTTGCACTTGCTGCCGCCGGGTGGACAGGCTCGGCACCCGCTGTGTCAGCTTGCGATTTTGCAACAAAAAATGTCACCTTCCCTATAACTTCTCGACACATTCGCTTAATTAGTTTTCTGGTGGCGCTTTTCACCGTGCCTGCGCTCTCCGGCTGCGCGTCGAGCGGGCCGACGCTGAACACCGCCACCGTCGAGCGCGCGATCGCCGCTTCGATTCGAACGCAGCACGGGCTGCACGCCACCGTTACGTGTCCGCACGACGTGCCGCGACGGGAGGGGCTCGCGTTCGAGTGCACCGCCAGCCTCGATGCGGGCGCCTACCCCGTGCTGGCGACCGAGACCAACGACGCCGGCCACGTCAGCTACGAGAACCGGGCGCCGCTGGCGGTCCTCGATGTCGCGAAGGTCGAGCAGGCGATCGACGCCTCGGTGGAAGGTCAGCGCGGAGCGGAGGCGACCGTCAGCTGCCCACCCGAGATCCTTCAGCGGGCTGGTGTTCGGTTCACTTGCACAGCTCTCGTGGGTGGTCGCACCTACCCGTTCGTGGTCACCGAGATCGACGGGCGGGGCCACGTCCGCTACGTCGGCCGCTGAACGCGCCGGGGCCGTCAGCCGCGGCTTGTCGGCTGGTATCCTCGCGCGCCCCGTGCCGCGCGACTGGAGCGATCTGTTCATCACCGGCGACCCAAGCCGGGGGACGGCCGATACCGGTGAGGGCGGCGGTCGGCGCGGCCTCTTGCGCCGGCTGCGCGAGAGTCTTGCCAAGACACGGCAGGCGCTCGGCAGCGAGATCCAGGCGACGCTCTTTCAGGAGATCGACGAGCACACCTGGGAACGGTTGGAGGAGGCGCTGATCATGGCTGACGTTGGCGCCTCCGCCACCGCCGCCGTCGTGCAGGCGCTCGAAGGCGCGGCGCACGAGGACGGACTGCAAGGCGGCGAGGCGCTCACCGAGCGGTTGATCACGCTGCTCGCCGACACCGCGCGGGTGGGGGAGGGGCGGATCGACATCCGCGCCCACCCTACCGTGATCCTGATGGTGGGGGTCAACGGCACCGGCAAGACCACCACGATCGGCAAGCTGGCGTGGCATCTGCGCGAAGAGCAGAAGCGCACCGTGCTGCTCGCCGCCGCCGACACCTTCCGCGCGGCTGCCGCCGCGCAGTTGCAGGGCTGGGCACAGCGAGCCGGCTGCGAGATCGTCACCGGTCCCGAAGGCTCCGACCCCGGCGCCGTGGCGTTCGAGGCCCTCGCGCGAGCACGAAACGAGGGGGTGGATGTGGTGATCGTCGACACCGCCGGGCGTCTGCACACCCAGGACGATCTAATGGCCGAGCTGACCAAGGTACGCCGTGTGATCTCCCGCCAGCTGGAGGGCGCCCCGCACGAGACACTGCTCACAGTGGACGCCACCACCGGCCAGAATGGTCTGCGCCAGGCGCGGGTCTTCGCCGAGGCGGTGGAAGTGGGGGGCATCGCGCTCACCAAGCTCGACGGCACCGCGCGCGGCGGCATCGCGCTGGCGATCGCCCGCGAGCTGGGCATCCCCGTCAAGCTGATCGGGGTGGGCGAGTCGCTGGAGGACCTCCGCCCATTCGACCCCGACGAGTTCGCGCGCGCGCTGATCGCGACATAGAGGGTGGCGTAGCCGGCTGCGGGCCGGCGGGCCGGGCCCTTCTTCTTTTGGATCGGGGTGGCGTAGCCGGCTGCAGGCCGGCGGGCCGGGCCCTCTCCAGTAGCCGCCCGACATCGGCAAATCACCTGTGCGGTGCGATAATCGGGCTATGGATGCGTGGATCGTGTGGACCGTGGCGGCTTGCGTGCTGGGTGCCGGGGAGATGCACACCGGCGGGCTCTTCCTTGCGCCGTTCGCGATCGGCGCGCTGATCGCGGCGCTCGTGAGCCTCGCAGGCCTTGGCCTCCCGCTGGCGCTGGTCGTCTTCCTGGTCGCTTCGCTGCTGGTGCTGCTCACCCTGCGTCCCGTCGCCAGGCGCCACCTGCAGCACCCTCCCCGGATTCGCACAGGCGCGGCCGCCCTGGTGGGGTGCGACGCGGTGGTGCTCGAGCGGATCGCCAACCAGGAGGGCGTGGGCTGCGTGCGGATCGGCGGCGAGGTGTGGACGGCGCGCAGCTACCAGGAGGACGACGTGATCCCCGCCGGGGAGCGCGTGCAGGTCGTGGAGATACGCGGGGCCACCGCGCTCGTGATGCACTGAAGGCCACGGCATGCTCTCCAGGCACCGAACCCGCCGAGACGAGAGCATGCCCGCGAGGCACTGACCAACAAGGCACTGGAAAGGCAAGGGACACTCCATATGGTCGCTCTCATCGTCGTCGTGGTGGTCGTGCTGTTCGCGCTGGTCGCGGCGGCGCGCACGGTTCGCGTCATCCCCCAGGCGCGCGCCGGCGTGGTGGAGCGCCTCGGCCGCTACAGCCGCACATTGGAGCCGGGTCTTGCGATCGTCACGCCGTTCGTCGACCGCGTCAAGCCGCTGGTGGACCTGCGCGAGCAGGTGGTCAACTTCGCCCCCCAGTCGGTCATCTCCGAGGACAACGTCGTCGTGGCGATCGAGACGGTGCTGTACTTCACGATCACCGACCCACGCTCGGCGACCTATGAAGTCGCCAACCCGTTGCAGGCGATCGAGCAGCTGACGGTGACCACGCTGCGCAACGTGATCGGCGGGCTCACGCTCGAGGCCACGCTGACTGCCCGCGAGAACGTCAACACCGAGTTGCGCACAGTGCTCGACGAGGCCACCGGCAAGTGGGGCATCCGCATCAACCGCGTGGAGATCAAGTCGGTCGACCCGCCCGCGGACATTCGCTCGGCGATGGAGAAGCAGATGCGCGCCGAGCGCGATCGCCGCGCGGCGATCCTCACGGCCGAAGGCGAGAAGCAGGCTCAGATCCTCACCGCGGAGGGCGAGCAGCAGGCGGCGGTGCTCACCGCCGAGGGAGCGCGCCAGGCCGCGATCCTGCGCGCGGAGGGCGAAGCGAAGGCGATCGACACCGTCTTCAAAGCGATTCACGAGGGCCGCCCCACCCGCGATCTGCTGAGCTACGAATACCTGCAGATGCTCCCCCAGCTCGCCGAAGGCGACGCCAACAAGGTGTTCGTCGTGCCCTCCGAGTTCGCGCAGGCGTTCGGGGGCATCGGCGAGGCGCTCACCCGCCGGATCAAGGAGGATTCCTCCGGCGAGAAGGATTGACCGTCTCGATGTTCGACTCGCTCGCGGAGAAGCTCCAGGCCACGCTCTCGGATGTCCGCCAGCGGGGCACGCTGACCGAGCAGGACATCGACCGCGCGCTGCGCGAGATCCGCCTCGCGCTGCTGGAGGCGGACGTCAACTTCAAGGTCGTCCGCCAGTTCACTGCGGAGGTGAAGGAGCGCTGCCTCGGTGCGGAGATCGTCGGCAAGCTCAACCCCGGCCAGCAGGTCGTCAAGATCGTCGCCGAGCAGCTCACCGAGTTGATGGGCGGCGAGTCGGCTGAGCTGCGTTTCGCCCCCAAGCCCCCCACCGTGATCCTGCTGGCGGGGTTGCAGGGCTCGGGCAAGACCACCGCCGCAGCCAAGCTCGCGCGCCACCTGCACGAGCACAACGACTCCGCGGTGGCGCTCGCCGCCTGCGACACCTACCGCCCGGCGGCGGTGGAGCAGCTGGTGAAGATGGGCACGCGCGCCGGCGCCACCGTGTACGAGCGTGGCACCGAGCCCAACCCGGTCGAGATCGCCAGCTGGGCGCTCCAGCGCGCGCGCGAGGAGGGCAAGGACGTGCTGATCGTCGACACCTCTGGGCGGTTGCACGTGGACGAGCAGCTGATGCAGGAGCTGGTGCGCATCCACGCCGCGGTGACCCCAGACGACACGCTGCTGGTGGTGGACGCCATGACCGGCCAGGACGCCGTCAACGTCGCCGAGCAATTCGCCGCCGCGGTGGACTTCGACGGCGTGGTGATGAGCAAGCTCGACGGCGACGCCCGCGGCGGCGCGGCGCTGTCGGTGAAGGCGGTCACCGGCCGGCCGATCCTGTTCGCCTCCACCGGCGAGCGCATTGAGCAGTTCGAGCGCTTCCACCCCGACCGCATGGCGCAGCGGATCCTCGGCATGGGCGACGTGCTCAGCTTGATTGAGCAGGCCGAGCGCCAGTTCGACGAGCGCGAGGCGATCGAGCTGCAGCGCAAGCTGCGCCGCAACGAGTTCGGGCTGGACGATTTCCTCGATCAGCTAAAGGCGCTGCGGCGGATGGGGCCGCTATCGAGCGTGCTGGGGATGATCCCCGGCCTCGGCGGCCAGCAGCTGCGCAACCTCAAAATGGACGAACGCGAGCTGGACCGGCTGCAGGCGATCATCCTCGCGATGACCCCCGAGGAGCGCCACCACCCGGAGCTGATCAAGGGCTCGCGCCGGCTGCGCATCGCGCGCGGCTCGGGCACCAGCGTGCAGCAGGTCAGCCAGCTCGTGAAGCAGTTCGGCCAGATGCGCAAGGTGATGCGCCAGGTCGGCCGCGGCAAGATGCCGGACATCGGCGCGTTGATGCGTCAAGCGCGGTAAACCGGCTAAACTCTCGCACGTAATCGTTTGAATCGCAAGAGAGGCGACACGTGTCGGTAAGGCTCAGGCTCACGCGAGTGGGCGGCAAGAAGGACCCGATCTGGCGGGTGGTGGTTGCCGATCAGCGCGCCCCCCGCGACGGGCGCGTGATCGAGACGATCGGCCAATACAACCCCCAAACCAACCCCTCGACGATCACGATCGACGAGGAGCGCACCCGCAGCTGGCTGGCGCGCGGCGCGCAGCCGTCGGACACGGTCCGCAAGCTGCTGCGCACCCAGGGGATCGGCCGCTAGCGTCGGACGGACGCGGACGATGGCGGCGGAGAGGGTGCAGGAGCTGCTTACCTATCTCGCGCAGGGGCTCGTGGACGAGCCCGACGAGGTGACGGTCGAGCGCTTCGAGGAGGACGACGGCACGATCCTGCTCGAGCTCGCAGTCGCGCGCGATGACTATGGCAAGGTGATCGGCCGTGGCGGTGGCACCGCCCGGGCGCTGCGCACGGTGGTGAGGGCCGCCGCGGCGGCGGCGGACGACCGATCGGAGATCGACCGAAGCCGGGGGACGCTCGCCTCCGACCGAAGCGGGGAGACACTCGCCTCCGGCTCGAATCCCCCGTTCGACGAGCATCCCCGTTTCGACCAGCGCCGTGTGGTCGTCGACATCGTCGACTGATGGTAGCGCCGAGCCGCCGCTTCACGCTGGGCGCGTCGGCCGCGCGCACGGGCTGGACGGCAGCTTCTACGTAGCCCGTCCCGACCAGCGCCTGCTCGTGGTGGGAGCCGAGGTGACCGTCGCCGGCCGCGCGCGTCGGATTGTGCGCCGTGCCGGCGTGGAGCGGCATCCGATCGTGCGCCTTGAGGGCGTGGAGGATCGCCCGGCGGCGCAGGCGCTGCGGGGCCAGCCGCTGACGGCGCCCCGCGCCGGCGCGCCGGCGCTCGCCGAGGGCGAATGGTGGGCGCACGAGCTGGAGGGGTGCGTCGTGTGCGATGGCGAACGGCTGCTGGGGACGGTCGCCGGCCTGCTGGAGCTGCCCTCCTGCGAGGCGCTCGAGGTACGCCGCGCCGGCGGCGGCGAGCTGCTGGTGCCGCTGGTGAGAGACGCCGTCCGCGATGTCGACCTCGCCGCCCGGCGCATCGAGGTGCGCCTCGAGTTCCTCGGGGAGCCCTGAGCGGCGTGGAGATCGACATCTTCACGCTGTTCCCAACGTGGTTCGAGTGGCTGTTCGCCCAGCGTCATGTCGAAAACGCGCTGGCGGCGGGCAGCCGCGTCGAGTGCGTCGACATCCGCGCGCACACCCCCCTCGGCGGCGGCCAGGTCGACGACGCCCCATTTGGAGGCGGGGCCGGAATGGTGCTGCGCGTGGACGTGATGGACGCGGCGCTGCGTGCCCGCTACGGAGTCGACCCGGTGGGGCTGCGCGAGCGACGGCGGGTGATCGCGCTGACGCCGGGCGGGCGCCCGCTCGACGACCGCTATGTCACCGAGCTCGCCGCGGAGAAGGCGCTGACGTTGCTGTGCGGCCGCTACGAGGGCTTCGACGAGCGCATCATCGAGCACTTCGCCAGCGAGACGCTGTCGATCGGCCGCTACGTGCTCTCCGGCGGCGAGCCGGCGGCGATGGTGGTGTGCGACGCGGTGCTGCGCAAGCTGCCGGGCGCGCTGGGGGACGCGCGCTCGGCGCTCGAGGAGTCCTTCAGTGAGGCACTCGAGGGCAATCCCGAGTATCCCCACTACACCCGCCCGGCCGACTACCGCGGCTGGCAGGTGCCTGAGGTGCTGCTTTCCGGCCATCACGACCGCATCGCCGGCTGGCGTCGGGAGCGCAGCCGCGAGCGCGCCGCCGGCGGTGAGGGTCGATAGTCGTGGCGCCGTCGCCGGCGCGGGCGGCAACTCCCGTCCGCTACCATTGCTCACCGCGCCAGCCCGCCCGATGGCGGCCTCCGCTGCGCACACTCCTCCGTACACGCCCCATGACCAGCGTCATCGACACCCTCGAGCGAGCGCAACTGCGCCGCGTGCCCGACTTCGCCCCTGGCGACCGGGTGAAGGTGCACTTCCAGGTGATCGAGGGCACCCGACGGCGCGTCCAGGTGTTCGAGGGCATCGTGATCAAGCGCCAGGGCCACGGTGTG
>DATMMB010000314.1:0-16066 GCA_035569895.1 Solirubrobacteraceae bacterium
GGGTAACTTGTCGAGCGTCAAACGGGCGTCCTCGGTGAAACTCTCGATCATCCAGCTTGAACCAGCGAAGGGTGCTGTTGGCGAAACGGTGGATATCTGGGGGACCGGGTTCTCGACGACTCCTGGCAATGACACGGTGAAGTTTCACGGGACGGCGGCGACGGTCACGGCTGCGACTGCGAATGCGCTGGCGGTGAAAGTTCCCTCGGGTGCCACATCGGGTACGGTGACTGTACAGACGACGACGGAAGGGCCGGTGACGAGTTCGCAAAGTTTTACGGTTGGCAGTGGTGCGTCTGCTCCGGCGATTACGTCGCTGTCGACGTCGTTGGCGGCGGCCGGGACCGTGGTTACGGTGAACGGGAGCGGGTTTGAAACGAATAAGGCGGATGATTATGTGTCGGTCAATCGTACAGCGGCGGAAGTGACATCTGCAACAGCCACTGCGTTGAAATTCCTGGTGCCTGAAGGGACGTCGAGTGGAAGGGTGTCGGTGTCCACGCCGTATGGGTCGGTCGCCGGTCCGTTTCTGTACATTCCGCCGCCGGGGTATACGGTTGGCCAGGTCGGGCCTACGCTCAATTTGACCTCGGGTAAAGCCTCGACGGTGAATATCACCACGTCGGGCACGATCGCTCTAGCGACAATTGAAGATAGCGGTGTTGAAGATCTGTCGGCTGTCGTGTCTGCTAAACCGGGTCTTTCTGGCGATGTGTACGTTTACGGGCCGGGTGACGCCCAGTTGAGCAGTGGTACGTTCTTTTCGGAAGGCGACGAAGTGCTGGCTGGGCCGCAGGGGCTGTCATTGCCGGGGACCTACACGATCGTGATTACGCTGGGTGGGACATCGACTGGCAGCGTCGAAGTGACTCCGTATGTCTTTAATAATACTAAGGGGTCGATTACTCCTACGACTAGTGGGGCGGCGGAATCTGTGTCGTTGGTGCCAGGCCAGGTCGGTAATTATTCTGTGCCGGTTGAATCAGGTGAGGAAGTGTCGGTGAGGGTCAGCGAACTTTCCGCCCAGGGCAGCGTTCGTTTCCAGTGGCTCAACGGAGCCGAAGAAAAGGTTGGTGAATTCGAAACCTCGTCGAATACGGTCAAGGCGCCGATGGCGTTCCGCTCCGCAGGTACATACACCCTCCGGGTGAATGCGTTTGTTCACGCTTCAGCGTTCAAGCTCACCTTGTATAACGCGACGAAAGTGTCGTACGGCTCGATCACTCCGACCGCGGAAGGGGAATCAAAGACGGTTACCACGAGCGTCCCCGGTCAAAGAGCGACGGTTACTTTTTCTGGTAATGCAGGTGAAGAAATCTCGCTTGTGGCGTCCGAATCCACGATCGCCTCGGGGAGCGTGACCGTGACCAACGCGGAAGGCTCGACGGAAGCGTCTGGCGGGGTCAGCGGTCTGATCGGTCCGTTCACGTTGAAAAACACGGGTACCTACACGATCACGGTCTACGGTTCAGAAGCCGACACGGGTAGCGTCAAGCTGACGGCGTATGCCGTCAAAGACGTTACGGGCTCCATCTCGCCAACCACCGGCGGTGCCAACGAAACTGTGTCGTTTACCGCTCCCGGTCAGAAGGCGTTGTACTCGGTAACGGTCGAAGCGGGCGAGGAAGTGTCGATGAGGGTCAGCGAACTGGCGCTTGCCGACGGGGCTCGCTTTGAATGGTTGAACTCGGGCGGAACGCTGATCCACGAATACCAGACGTCGTCCAATACGTTCTTTGAACCGGTAACATTTTCGGCGTCGGGAACGTACACGCTCAGAATCAATCCATTCAACCAGACCGGTTCGATGAAGCTCACGTTGTACAACGCGACGGCCGTCACTGGGTCGATCACACCGACATCAGGTGGTGAATCCAAGGTCGTGACCACAAGCGTGCCAGGACAGAAAGCCGATATCACGTTCTCAGGGACAGCCGAACAAGAAATCACACTTGAACTATCAGAAGCGACCTACGCCTACGGTGGCGTGAAAGTCTTGAACCCCGAAGGCAGCGTTGTGGCCTCAGGCGGGCTGTCCGGGTCGATCGGGCCGTTCACGCTGAAAAGCACGGGCACCTATACAATCGTTGTCGGGTTCTCCGAAGGACACACGGGCAGCGTCAAGCTAACGGCCTACCTCGGGTCAGCACCCCACGGCCTGATCGTCAAAGCGCCGGGTGCCGGCTCCAGTAAAGGCCCCCCAGCTAACGAGGTAGCTCCGACGGATGGACCACTCGCCGCTTCGCTGCAGTCAGATGACGCGCCCGCACTCACGGCCGTCCCAGGCCGCCACGACATCGGCATTCTCACGGAGCGGGCGGCACGCAAGCGCGCCGCCCGGCCGGGAAAAGACACGAAAAGCGCGGCGCACGCCCACGGCGTACTCTCCGCGCAACTTCGGTCATTTCATCCAGCGATGTCGGACGTGTGGTATCCGAGAACTGGTGACGGATGGAGCACGGGACAGTCACCGAGTCCGTGGGCCGACTTGACGCCGGCCGCACCAGCGGCAAGCGCAACTACGGCGCTGTCCGGGCAGGCTCTGAAGCTCAACGGTCTGCCGCTGGTCGGACTGCACGTCACGGTTCAGGGCACAGCCGCCACGGCGTCGACGGACGCCAACGGCCAGTTCGTGCTCAGCGGGCTGCCGGCGGGCCATCAGGTGCTGGTGGTCGATGGCGGCACTATCGCCGGACAGCGCTATGGCACGTTCGCGATCGGCGTGCAGCTCGCGGCTCACGAGGACACGAAGCTTGAAGCGCCGATCTGGATGACCCCGCTCGACCCGGCCGGCGATCACAGGGTGTCCTCGCCGACCAAGAGCGAGACGCGCATCACAACGCCACGGATCCCTGGCCTTGAAGTGGTGCTGCCGGCGGGGACCGTAATATGGGGCGCTAACGGGCGTATTGTGCATGAGCTGAACATCACAGCAGTTCCCGTGGATCGACCGCCGTTTCCGCTGCCGTGGTTTGACCAGGTCCCGTTGTACTTCACGGTGCAGCCCGGCCGGGCGTATCTGAGCAAGGGCGCGCAGATCATCTACCCCAACTACGGGCACCTGCGTCCTGGGACACGTGTCCCGTTCTGGAACTACGATCCGGATGGCCGTGGCTGGTACGTCTACGGAGAAGGTACGGTCACACCAAACGGCAAGCAGGTGGTCCCCGACCCGGGCGTACGGGTCTGGGAATTCACCGGGGCGATGGTAAACGAAAAACCGAAACCACCGCACCCGAGCCCCAAGCCGGGGGGAGGCAGCCCAGGCGGCGATCCCGTCGACCTCGGTACGGGTCTGTTTGACTACCACCGACCCGACCTCATGATCCCCGACACGATCCCGATCGTGATCGAACGGACCTACCGCCCCGGCGACTCGAACTCCTACGGCTTCGGTGTGGGAACTGAGAGCCTGTATGACATGCGGCTCTGGTCCGAAGACAACTACCAGGAAGCCGACCTCGTCCTGCCGACGGGTGGCACCATCCTCTACAAGCGCACCTCCCCCGGCGTGGGCTATAAAGAAGCCGTATACGAAGCGACGAACACGCCCACTGCCTTCTACAGGTCGACGATCAGGTGGAATGAATCCGTGCCGGGCTGGGATCTCACTTTGACGAACGGCACGACGTACGTGTTTGGTGAGCTCGCGCCGCTGCAGGCAATCCGCAACCGGCAGGGGCAGCAGCTGACCCTCTACCATTCGGAAGGCCAGAAGGGCAACATCACGATGATCACATCGCCGCACGGTCGGTGGGTGAAATTCACCTACAACAGTTCGAATGACATCACCGAAATCAAAGACGATGCTGGCCGCACCCTCAAATACGCGTACAACAAAGAAGGGCTGCTGGAATCAGCGACGGATCCGGCGGAACGCACAACCAAATACGAATACAACTCCTCTGGTGAGATGACGTCGATCACCGATCCGCGTGGGAACAAGTACATTGAAAACGAATACGAATCCCATGGCCGGATCTCAAAGCAGAAAATGGCGAGTGGCGGCGTGTTCGAATTCAGCTACACCACCAACACCGAAGGCAACGTCGAAAGTGCAACTGTCACCGAACCACGCGAAACCAAACGCAAGATAACGTTCAACACTGAAGGCTACCCGACTAGCGAAACCCAGGCGCTCGGCACATCGATCGAACAGAAGAGAACCTTCGAACGCCAGGCCAACACCGGGTTCCTGCTCTCGAGCACCGATGCGCGATCCCGCAAGACGACTTACGAATACGACAGCTATGGCAACGTGACCGCAGTGACCCATCTCGCGGGTACCTCCTCTGCACAGACCTACAAATACAGCTACGAACCCCAGACCGACGAGCTGAGCAAGGAAACCGACCCCCTCGGGCACGCCACCAGCTACGAATACAACAGCCTCGGCGAGCTGGTCACCAAGAAGGATGCACTCGGGCACGCCACCAGCTATGAATACAACAACGAAGGCCAGCCGACTGTCATCAAGGATCCGCTCGGCCACAAAACAACGATCACCTACGAACACGGCGTGCCCGCAAGCGTGACCGACCCGCTGGGCCGCACAACCAAGCAGTTCGTGGACGCAGCAGGACAAATCCTATCGACCACAGCGCCAGGCGGCCAGCGGACCACCTACGAATACAACAACGACAACCAACCGACCAAGACTGTCGATCCCGCGAGCGACGAAACATCCTACGAATACGACGGAGACGGCAATCTCGCCGCGCTCACCGATCCGCTGAAACATAAGACCACGTACGCCTATACCAAAATGGACCTGCTGGAAAGCGAAACCGACCCGCTCGAAAAGAAAACCACGGCAGTCTACGACGCGGAAGGGAACCTCGTCGAACTCACCGACCGGCGCGGCAAGGTCAACAAGTTCACCTACGACGCGCTGGACCGCCTCACTGAAGCGAAGTACGGTGTCTCCGGTGAAACCGCCGAAAGCACAATCAAATACGAATACGACAACGGCAACCGTCTTACCAAGGTCGTCGACAGCGCAACCGGCACCTACACGCCCGAATACGACGAACTAAACAGGGTCACCTCGCTCGCGACGCCGCAGGGCACGATCAAATACGAATACGACGAAGCGAACAGGCGAACCAGCATGACCGCCCCGGGCCAAGAAGCGGTCAAATATACCTATGACGAAGCAAACCGCGTCAAAGAAATCAAACGCGGTACACAAGCAGTCACCTTTTCCTATAACGAAGCAAACCTGCCAACCAACACCACACTCCCCGACGGGATCGAAGAGCAGGACGGCTACGACGAAGCCAACGAGCTGACCTCTATCGCCTACAAGAAAGGCACAACCACACTCGGGGAACTGGACTACAGCTACGACCTCGATGGTCGCAAGGAAGCGATGTGGGGCAGCTATGCCCGCACTGGCTTGCCCGAAGCCTTCAGTTCTGCCAAATACAACGCTGACAACGAGCAGACGGAACGCGGCAGCAAAAAATTCAGCTATGACGCCGCCGGCCACCTTACGTCCGACGGCACCAACGAATATACGTGGAACGCGCGCGGACAGCTAACAAGCATCAGCGGAGGCACAAAAGCGAGCTTCAGCTACAGCCCGTTTGGACAGCGAGTCAGTCGCACGCTAAACGGCACCACGACCGAACTGCTCAGCGACGGTCCGAACGTCATCCAGGAAATCCAAGGAGGCAAAGTCACGGCCAACATGCTGACAGGGCTACTGCCAAGTAACGCCTTCACCCGAAGCACGAGCAAAGGCACCGAAAACCTGCTCACCGATCAGCTCGGCAGCACGATAGCTCTAGCCAACAGCAGCGGAAGTGTAGAAACTACCTACACTTATGATCCGTTCGGCGTTACCACCAAAGCAGGTACCGCAAGCGAAAACACTATGCAATACGCCGGGCAAGAAAACGATGGAGACGGGCTCTACTACGACCGCGCTCGTTATTACAGTCCCGCATCTGAGCACTTCACCAGCCAGGATCCAGTTGGCCAGGTCCAGGGCCCCAATCTGTATGCATATACAGGTGATAACCCATTGAACGCGACTGATCCGTTGGGCACTGAATACAATTCTGGCGAAACAGCTCCGAAGGGGAATTGCCAAAGAGAAGACGAAGTTTATAACGAAACTAGTTATCAACAACCGTCATGCGGGCCAGCGGAAGTGCCCCAGAGTGTCATCGAAGCGGCGGAACATGCGGTCTGCGAAGTCGGAACGATCTTCGTACCGAATCCCGGTGGTTATGTGACGAAAGTCGTAGCGGGCCAGCTGGAGCAAGGGATTTGCGAAAAAATTATCCATGAAGAACATGGTAAACCGCCGCCCCCGCCACCACCGCCACCTACACCACCAAGTCACGGCGGTCACGGTAGTCACGGTGGTGGTGGTGGTGGCGGCGGCGGCGGTGGCGGCGGTGGTGGTGGTGGTGGCGGCGGCGGCGGCGGCGGTGGTGGTGGCGGCGGCGGCGGCGGCGGCAAGGGCCCCGGGCTAGGGTAGGATCAGGGGTCTTCCCCAGGCCGACGCAGATGCATTCCGCAAACCTACCACCAGAAGGGTGCAGAGGGTTGGTTTTGGGGACGCCGCCTGTGCGGCCTTTAGCGGGCGTGGCCCTATGCCGATAATGACCGCATGACCAGTGGTGGGCCTCGACCCGGAGCAGTACGGAGTGTCCTTCTGCTGGCCGCTGGGTTGCTGGCTGGATGCGGCGGGGCCGTCGCCTCGGTGGTCAGCCCAGCCCGACCCACACCGGTCCAAGCCATCGCGTATGCGCACGCCGTGAATCTACGCGCCAGCGATCTACCCGGGTTCACCAGCATCGGAAATGAAGGGGAAGAACCTAAGCCGGGACGATACAGCCTCGAATACAGTCGCTGCCTTGGTAGCGTCAGCCCTGCCCGCCGGATCGCAATGATCTCCTCGCCCGAATTCTCCGCCGGGAGGGGCTTTTACGGCAAGATCATAAAATCTACCGTCGAAGTATGGCCGACGCCAGCCATGGTAGCTCTCAACAATGCTAGATCCCATAGTGCTCACGGTAGAGCGTGCCTCGTACGATTTTTAGAGGCGGTCCATAAAAAGATCAATCGGGAACGCAACGGGCGGGGACAAATTGGGCCATTTACCCTCACGATTTTTCCTAACCCATTACCCCGGGTTAGCCATAGTTTTCTAACGAAGATCAACGAAACGCGGTTGCTCCGTACCGGTGCAGTGCGCGCTCATATCTACCGCGATATTTTTGGATTCACTACTGGCCCAATCGAAATTGGACTTGAAGCTATCGGCTTCGGCCATCCCATTCCGGCTCGCACGGAGAAGCAAGTGCTCCGACTACTATATAGTCGCGCCACGACCAACACCATCGACTTGCGGCGGCAGACGTCTTCGTAGGCCACGCCTATGCTGCGCTGGACAGGTTGGAGATGGCAAGCGGCGGCGTGGGTGACGGTGGGCGTCGTCCACTTGGTAGACCGTCAATTTGGGTTAGTGCCGAGTCTTGTTTTGCTGATTGTGTGTTTGATCGCAGGGCACATTGCGGAACGTGCATCGCGGTGAAGCAACATTTCGGAAGTCTATGATGGATGGAGAAGATCGTGGTGCACGAAAGGGTTTCACGCGCAGAGGAGTGATTTCCAGCGCCGCGCTCCTGGGTGTAGGTGCAGGGTTGGATCATGTTCTGCGCGGTTCTGCGCGTAGCGCGGCCGCTCCCGCAGCGGGGCCTGGCCCGACAGAGGACTTCTATGGCTCGCACCAAGCCGGGATCGCTACCCCGGCGCAAGACTACCTGCACTTCGCTGCGTTCGATGTTACGAGCGATGCGGCTGATGACTTGCGGGGCGTCCTTGAACAGTGGAGTGCCGCAGCTGCACGGCTGACCGCTGGTCGCGTGTACGAGCCGGTAGCGCAAACGGAGAACGAACCACCGGTCGATACGGGCGAGGCTGTAGGTTTGAGTCCATCGCGGCTGACGATCACGATCGGCATGGGGCCGACGCTGTTTGGTTCCGCTGGTACCGACCGCTTTGGGCTTTCGCATTTGAGGCCGTCTGAGCTCGTGCCGCTTCCGCAGTTTCAGGGCGAGGATCTCGACCCATCAAGCTCCGGGGGCGATCTATGCGTACAAGCGTGTGCGAACGATCCGCAGGTCGCCTTCCACGCGATCCACGTCCTCTCGCGCGTGGCGGCAAGTGCCGCGGCGTTGCGCTACACACAGGCCGGGTTCGGCCGAACGTCGTCTACCACTCGCACCCAGCAGACTCCGCGCAACCTGATGGGCTTCAGGGACGGCACCGACAACATCCGCGCGGAGGACACGCAGGCCATGAACGACTTCGTATGGGTCCAAGACGGCGACGAGCCGGCGTGGATGGCGGGCGGGAGCTACCTGATCGCGCGGCGCATCAAGATCCTGTTCGACGTGTGGGACGCAACAACGCTCGAAGACCAGCAGCGCGTGATCGGCCGCAACAAGCTCAGTGGCGCGCCGCTCGGCGGCGAGGGTGAGTACAGCCCTGTGGATCTGAAGGCTACCGCTGCCAACGGCGAACTGGTGATCCCAGCTGACGCGCACATCCGTGTCGCCGGGCCGCACGCCAACCAAGGGCAGCGCATCCTCAGACGGGGCTACTCCTACAGCGAAAGCGTGGAACCGGGCAGCGGCCAGATCGACGCGGGCCTATTCTTCATCGCTTTCCAGCGCAGCCCCAGCAGCCAGTTCATTCCCATACAGCGGCGACTGGCGGCCTCCGACGCCCTCAACAAGCACACGCTGCACACGTCCAGCGCGATCTTCGCGTGCCCGCCCGGCGCGCAGCCCGGCGGGTTCGTTGGACAGGAGCTCTTCTCGTAGCACTGCTGCGAAGCGCACGATCGGCTCGGTCACGTGTATCTTCCAGGACCACCACGACCCGCTGTTCGATGCGGACAGAGGGCGACCTTGTGGCGGCGTCGTGTTACGGGAGCTCTCAAGTGGGCGGGCTGCGTGCTCGATGTGGAGGTGTGGAGCATGATCGCGAGACCCCGCCGATGGCGTGGTGGGCGCTGCAGCGAGTCCGCCTGGCCACGCTGCTGGCGTGCCTAGCCGCAGTGATCGCGCTGTTGCTGGGCACCAGGACGAGTCTCCTGAGCGTGGCCGAGACCGGCGGCGGCAACGCGCAAGACGCGACGTGGTGCGTTCCTCCCGGACCGCCGGCGCCCGCCGGCGCCCGGGTTGAAGAGCTGCTCGCGCTGCGCGCCGCGCTGTTGAGGGTCTTCGCGCGCTACGCCGGCAGCCGGTACGCCGCCGGCATCGTGACTCCCGAAGACATGTGGTCGGATGAACTGCCGCAGCGGCTGCGCGCCACGCGCTTGGCGGATGGGCTGTGGCCGGCCGGTTATGAGATGCGATGGTGGACGCGCGACTACGACATGGCAGCCGACGCTCTTGTCTTCGGCGGATCGCGTCAGGCACGCGAGTTCTTCGCGCAGGCGGCGAGCACCGACTGTCATCGTGACGGTGCTCTGTGGCCGGCCCTCTCGCCATCGCAGGCGCGCAATCTGGCTTGGGTCAATCCCGATCATGCCAAGCAGGTTGACGTCTTCCTGCTGCGCGGATCACACGTTTACCGGATTGTCGCCGTGCGCCTGGAAGGCGCTCCCACCCAAACCGCGCCTGCCGAACGGCAGGTAAGCGCGAGGCTCCTCGACGCGCTGGCGTGCGTTCTGCCCGATGCGCAGTGCAGGGCGTCCGGCGAAGCAGTGGGCGGCGCTCATTCCGCCGGGTGAGGTGTGGCTGAGAGGTGGGCGTCGGCGAGCGCGTGGAAGAGATGGGGGGAGATGTAGACCTCCACAAGCGCGGCCGCCACGAGCATGGGGATCGCGACGGCGACCGTCACGAGCGTCGCGGCGAGCAGCTGGTCCCACTCGCCGCGACGGCTGGCCATAATCCACGCAGCGAGCGGGAGGAACAGCGCGATCAGCTCGGGCAGCGCGTGGGGCAGAACCGCGAGCAGCAGCAGCGCGGCGGGCACGCCGAGAAAGTGCGCGAAGGCGGCGAGCCGGTCGCCGAGCAGGTAGGCCTGGGCGGAGAGGGAGAAGGCAGTGGCGCACACCACGAATGCAATCGCGATGCGTCCGCCGTGCTCGTGCACCCAGCGTGAGAGCCCGCGGTGGGAGGCTGCCTGCAGCGGCAGCGAACTGCCGGCGATGAACCCGGCGACACACGCCATCGCGTGCAGCGCCAACACGAGCAGGTTCTTGCCCAGTATGCCGGCGATATCGACCGCGTCTCCCGTAGCGAACGGCGGTTCGCGCGGGATCGCTTCGGCGCCGGCGCCCGAGAGCGCGGAGATCGCGAGCACGGCGGCCAGCAGCCCGAATGCGGCGAGCGCGGAGCCGGTGCTCCAGCGGCGCATGATCCTCCATCGCTCGTTCCGCCAGACACGGAGCATGCAGCGCGTCCGGCGCACGCCATGCGTGAAGGCGTAAGCAGGGGCATCCATTCCTTCCTGATCGGCACACACACTCGATCATGCAAGTCTCCGAGTGGATGGGCCATAGCGCCGCTACCCTGCTCACCCACACGCACACCTCATTGCCGACCTGCCGGGCGGGCCGGACCCACCCGACGAGGACGCGATCAAAGGCGGCGCGCGGTGCCGCGAAGCTCGCGATGCGAAGCAGTCAGATAGTACCCGTGCTGAGCGCAGTGTCCACGGCCGGGATGAGAGGATTGCGGGGTGGCGGGAAGGCCAAGCCCAAGCAGAGGGATCTCGGGGAGGTCGTGCGCGAGCTTGCGCCCGAGGCGCTGCGGGAGATCGTGGCGTCCGCGGCCGATCGTCACGGCGATGTCGAGAGGCATGTGCGGCTGGCGGCGGCCCGCGAGGCTGGCGATCTGGCGGAGCTTCGGGCTGAGGTCGATCGTGAGCTGCGGACGCGCCGGTTCCTCGGGTACCGGGAGGGCTCGCAGTGGGCGCGCGCGGCGGGGCCGGTGGTCGAGGAGCTGCGGACGGTGGCCGCGTCCCCGACGTCGATGGTGCGTGGCGAGCCGCGCACGAGTCCCCCGGCTGGGAGCCAGGGCTGGCGCAGCGTCTGCGCCTTGCCGAAGCGCGCGAGGCGCAGCGGCCGGAGCAGGCGCTGCCCTGGTACATGCTCGTCGCGGACGAGCTGATGCTCGAGACCGGCCGCCGCTCCTACGCCCGGTCGATCCCCGGGCTCAAGCACGCCCGCCGTGCCGCCGACGCGGCCGGCGAGAGCGAGTGGTTCGCGGCCCGACTTCGAAGCGCGGGGACCGCCTCGCGGAGCTCCGCGAGCACCACCGCCGCCGTCCGACGCTCATCGCGATGCTCGACAAGGCCGGC
Source organism: Solirubrobacteraceae bacterium (assembly GCA_035569895.1). Lineage (GTDB taxonomy): Bacteria > Actinomycetota > Thermoleophilia > Solirubrobacterales > Solirubrobacteraceae > Palsa-744. The sequence goes on from DATMMB010000314.1 coordinate 11,332, forward strand.
CTCGGATGATGCGCCAACCACAGCGACGCGCCGCTCCGGAACGCGGCAACCACCCAAAAGCGTGTGCCGGAGCGGTACTCAGGTCAAAGCCGACGCCGGGGCTCGAACCCGGGAACCTCTTGCTTACCATGCAAGCGCTCTACCAACTGAGCTACGTCGGCCGGCGCCAAGAATCCTAGCCGTTCCGGGGGGCGCAGCCGGTAGTATCGGACCCGAACCGACCACCCGAGACTCCCCGTCTTCCTGGGGGTGTTTTTGGGGGCTTCCTGGGGGTGTTCTGGGGGTGTTCTGCTCCCGCCAAACAGTCCCTCGGAGTCCCTTCAGGCACCGAAAACCCAGACAGGACGGGGCCTCACGAGCCCAGGAGGGCCTCCATGCGAATCATGGTAAGGCGGGGGTCAAGGGTTCGAGTCCCTTCGTCGGCTCTGTCCGGGAGCTGGTCCTTTTCACCGCAAACTCACCCGCCGGACGATGTACTATTTGTCCTCGCTTGTCCGCATCTGTCCCCGGACGGAGGGCGGCAGAACCCCAATCAAGGAGCCGAAAATGGCATTGTGCCTAGCATTTCGGCTCCTCCCTACCACAACGATGGTAAGCAGGAGGTCTCGGTTCAAGCCCCGACGTCGGCTTGGCTTTCTGGCTTTGTAGAACGGTTCCCGGCCACCTTTGACAAGCACGGGGTCGCCGGTTCGAATCCGGCCGCCGGCTCTCCCCACAAAGGCCCGCCGCCGGGACGCCGTCACGCGGATCCAGCCCGCGAGTGACATCCTCGCCGAGCTGACCGCGAATCTGCCGGGCAGCGCGTCCTGGCGCCGTCACGCGCTCCGGCAGTCTTCAAGTGTGGGCGAGCCTGAAACTCAAGACGACACGTCCGCCGTAACGATCCACGTCGACGCCGGGGCCTTGACCCCGTCGGGCCCGTCCCATTCGGCCAAGCCTTCGCGCAGCGCATCCGCGACGGGCTCGTGGAGGTGCGACGCTCGCTCACCCGACAGACGCAGAATCTCTCCGGCAGGCCCAATGCTCATGACGAGCTCCACGGCCTCCTCAATGTCAGAGCCGATCGTGATCGGTATGTCACAGCGTCGCAGCACAATGTTTTGGAAGCCGGCGCTCAGCAGGATCCCGCTCGTCGTGTCGGCGTTCGCCATCGAGAATGGCCCCGGGCCGCAGGTCGGCTCGTCGTACTCCTCGGGCTTGGTGACGAACCGCTCGGTGATCGTCTGGGCGCGATAGAGCCAGTCGTTCTCGACCTTTGCCCGCCAGACGACCATGACGAGCTTGCCATCTGGGCGCAGCGCCTCGCGCACGTTGCGCAGCGCCGCGACCGGATTGGCGAAGAACATCGTCCCCATCCGCGAGAACGCCAGCTCGAAGCACTCGCCGAAGACCGTGGTCTCGATGTCAGCCACCTCGAAACGCACGTTGTCGATGCCGGCTTGCGCGGCCTCGTGCTTCGCGGTCTCGATGAACCGCGGCGCGGCATCGACGCCGAGAACCTCCCCCGTCGGTCCGACAAGGCCCGCGATCCGCTGGGTCGTGTCACCGAAGCCACAGCCGATGTCCAGCACGTGCTCGCCGGCACGTGGTGGAACGAAGCGCAGGGCCTCCTCGCCATGGGCGCCAAGCCCCGTCGTCATGAGATGGCGAAAACGGACGAACGCATCGAACAGCGGCCCGTCCCAAGCCCGGATTGCCTCCTCGTTGGCGGACGTGAGCTGCTCCACGTGTGACATGGTAGAGCCCAGCTCAAGCGGCCGGCGATAGGGGGCGCGCGGCGGGCGAGACGGTCGGCAGCGTGAAGCGCACGCGCGTCCCACTGCCGCTATCGGCGAGCCAGATGCGCCCCCCGTGGGCCTCGACGATCGCGCGCGCGATCGCCAGACCGAGTCCGCTGCCGGGACCGCTGCGGGCGGCGTCGCCGCCGCCTCGGTAGAAGGGCTCGAACACGTGTGGGCGATCCTCCGGCGGGATGCCGGCGCCGGTGTCTGCCACCTCCACCTCGACGGCGCCGTCCACGGCAGCCGCGCTGATCGCGACGCTGCCGTCGGGGGGCGTGTGGCGGAGGGCGTTCTGCAGGAGGTTGAGCAGCACGCGGCGCAGCTTGTCGGCATCGGCCTCGGCGGGGACGAGATCGGGGGGGAGCTCGGTGCGCAGCGCGACGCCCGCTGCCTCGGTGGCGGGGCGCACCAGCTCGCACGCCTCCCCCACCAGCGCAGCGAGATCGACCGCGCCGGTGCTCCACGCGACCTCACCCGCGTCGAGGCAGGAGAGCTCGAAGAGGTCGTCGATCAGCGTGCCGAGCGTGCGCACGTGGGCGCCCATCGTGCGCAGGTAGCGGCGCGCGGTGGCGGGGTCGACGAGCTCGTCCTCGAGCGCCTGGGTGAGCAGGCGCAGCGCGCTCAGCGGCGTGCGCAGATCGTGCGACACCGCCGCCACCACCTGGCGGCGGGCGGCGTCGGCCGTGTCGCGGGCGCGCTCCTCGGCGGCGAGCGCGCCGATCATGCGGTCGGCAGTGTCGGCGAGGTCTTCGAGCTCGCGGCCGGAGCGCGCTTCGATCGCGATCTCGCGCTCGCCGCGCTCCAGCGCGTGCAGGCCCTCGCGGGTGGCGTGCACGTCGCGCACCACCGCGCCCAGCAACAGCTGCGCCGCGCGCGTGGCCACCACCGCGGCGAACAGCAGGATCGCGACCGTCATCCAGGCGTCGTGCGAGGAGACGAACATCACCGCGGCGCCGATCGCGACGACCGCGAGCAGCTGCCCGAGCGCGAGGCCGACGGCCAGCTCGAAGCGCAGGTGCAGCGTCGCCAGGCGCAGGCGGCCGCTGTCGGCGAGGTGGGCGAGCGCGAGCGCAAGCAGGCCCACCGGGAGGAGGATCTCGACGGTGAGCGCCAGCGAGCCGCCGATTGCTGCCATCACCGCGCAGGCGGGTACGAGCGCCAGCAGCAGCACCGCGATCGAGCTCCACAGCGGGTGCAGGCGCCCCCCGCCGACGGTGCCCTCATCCGCGACGCCCCCGCCGACAGCGCCCCCACCCTCCGCCACGCCGTCGAGTGCCGGTGCGGGTGCGCCGCCGCGGTGGCGTGAGCGGAGTGGTATCGCGTCGAGCGGCGTCATGGCCGGAAGCGGTAGCCGACGCCCCACACCGTCTGCACGTAGCGCGGGCGCTCGGGGTCGGGCTCGAGCTTTGCGCGTAGGCGGCGGACGTGGACGGTGACAGTGGAGGAGTCGCTGTAGTCGGGCAGCTGCCACACGAGCTCCATCAGGCGGTCGCGCGAGAACACCTGGCCGGGATGCTGGGCGAGGAACAGCAGCAGGTCGAACTCACGCGCCGTGAGGGTCACCTCCCGGCCGCCGCTCGTCGATCTCGCCGCGGCCGGTGGTATCCCGCCGGCCGACCCGCCGGCCGATATCGCACCGCCAGCCGGCGCACCCGACAGCCAGCGCGAGGTCGGGCGGGCATCCTCCCCCTCCTCCTTCCCTTCCCCATCCCCGCGCTCCCCCACGAGCACCGTCCTCGTGTGCGGCTCGATGCGCAGCCCGTCGAACTGGAGCGCCGGCGTGTCGGCGGACGCGTCGGCGGTGGGCCGCTCGCGGCGCAGCACCGCTTCCACGCGCGCGACCAGCTCGCCCGGGGAGAAGGGCTTGACGACGTAGTCGTCGGCGCCGCGGCGCAGCCCGACGATCCGCTCGGCCTCGCGGCCGCGGGCGGTGAGCAGGATCACGCGCACGGGCAGGCCGTCGCGCTCGCGCAGGCGGCGCATCACCTCCAGGCCGTCGATCCCGGGGAGCATGATGTCGAGCACCACCAGGTCGGGGGCGCTGGCGGCGCACAGCGCGAGCGCCCTTTGGCCGTCGCTCGCGATGCGCGTGCGGTAGCCGGCGCGCTCCAGGTAGCGGGCGAGCACCTCGCTGATCGTCGGCTCGTCGTCGACCACCAGCACCGACCCGCGCGGCTGCTTGGCGGGCGCATGTGAGACGGGACGCATCGCGGAGGCGATCATGACACGGTCGGCTCAGCCGAAGGTGAAGTCGTAGACGGTGACCCCGGGCGGGAACTCGACGGTGAGCGTGTGCGTCTGCACGGACGGCAGGTCGACGAGGTTGTAGACGTCCTGCAAGCGCACCGCCGCGGCGCCGCCGTGCACGTTTACGCCGGCGACCGCGGAGGAGATCGGCCGCCCGTCGAGCAGCACGCGCACCGGGCGGGCACGTTCGGGAGAGCCCATCACCAGATACACCCGGCGCGCGCGGAAGCGCAGTTGCACGGCGCCGTCGCCGTTGGCGGGGGCCGTGCCCCACGCGCCGACGTCGAGCCGCCCGGCGAAGCGCAGCTCGCTGAGCGCCAGCGGCGAGGAGGGCAGTGGGCCGAAGTCGTGCACGCCCGGCGCGAGCGGGCCGGAGACGAAGCGTTCGCCCCGTTCGGTGCCGAGGTAGGACTCGGGGGTGACTTCCGCTTCGGAGGGTTTCAGCGCGTGCACGTCGGTGGGGCCGCCGAGGCCGGTGGCGCCGTCTTCGACCAGCAGACTGCGGATCGCGCGCTCCTTGGCGGCGTATTCGCCCTCGCCGAAGTCGGTGAGGCGGATGCGCCCCTGCGCGTCGATCAGGTACTCGGCGGGCCAGTACTGGTTGTTGTAGGCGTTCCAGGTGCCGTATTCGTTGTCCTGCGCCACCGGGTAGTGGATGCCGTTCTGGGCGATCGCCGCGGCGACGTTGGCGGCGGAGTGCTCGAACG
>DATMMB010000315.1:0-2101 GCA_035569895.1 Solirubrobacteraceae bacterium
CGACGGGGATGTTCTTCTTGGGCTTGCGTTTGCCCCTCGCGCGCTTGGGAGCAGCCATCAACGTTGCGCCCCGGTATCGGAGGATGGACGGCGAAGGCGCGCCGGGGGGATGGTGCCCTGGATGCGGCGCACTACTTCTTCCCGGCCTTCTTCTTGCCGGCCACCTGCATCCGCTTCGGTCCCTTGCGCGTGCGCGCGTTGGTCTTCGTCTTCTGGCCCCTCACCGGCAGCCCCCGCCGGTGGCGAAGCCCGCGGTAGCAGGCGATCTCCTGCAGCCGCTTGATGTCCTGCGAGCGCTCCCTGCGCAGATCGCCCTCCACCGTGAGGCCTGCGTCGATCGCGTCGCGCAGCCGCGACACCTCATCCTCGGTGAGGTCGCGCACGTAGGTGTCGGGGCTCACCCCCACCTCCGCCAGCAGCTTGTTGGCGTTTGAGCGGCCGATCCCGAAGATGTACGTCAGCCCGACCTCCGAGCGCTTGTTGAGCGGCAGGTTCACGCCGGCTATGCGCGCCATCAATGCCCTCTCCCAGTCGAGTCCACGCGATCCGGCGAGCGAAAACCGAGCCTGCCAAGGAGCCGAGGGCCCACCCACCCCGCGTGGCGTGCTTCGCACGCGAGCGACCGAGGACGCAGGCAGGCGAAGGTTTGCAGCCGCCGGATCATCCTTGGCGCTGCTTGTGGCGCTTGTTTTGGCAGATCACCAGCACCGCACCGTGGCGGCGGATGATCTTGCATTTTTCGCACATCGGCTTCACCGACGGTCGTACCTTCATGGTCCCTTCCAGCTGGTGGTTGTGAGTCCGCCGACCGGGCTCTGGAGGCCGGGACGGCCGCCGCTACCCGATCGAGGATGCGTTCGCAGCGCGAATCGCCTTCGCGTGCGCGCAGACGGTCGATGGTAGCAGCTAGCGTGTGCCCGCGACCGGCTGGCGCGCGGCGGCGGCCTGGCCGTTGGCGCCGGGCGCTTTCGCACCGGGCTCGGCAGCGTGCTCGTGCAGATGCCACGGCGTCAGCACCCGCGGACCCTCGGCGGTGATCGCCACCGTGAACTCGAAGTGCGCCGCCGGCGAGTCGTCCTGGGAGAACACCCCCCAGCCGTCGCCCCCGACGCGCACCGCGGGGCGCCCGGCGGTGGTCATCGGCTCGATCGCGAGCACCATCCCCTCCTCCAGCAGCGGGCCCTTGCCCGGACGGCCGTAGTTGGGCACCTGCGGGTCCTCGTGCATGTTGCGTCCCACGCCGTGTCCCACCAGCGAGCGCACAATCGACAGCCCCGCGTCGTGCGCCACCCGCTCGATCGCGTGCGACACGTCACCCATGCGGTTGCCGGCGCGGCACTGCTCCACACCGGCGAACAGCGCCGCCTTGGTGCCCCGCAGCAGGTTGCGCTCGACGCTCCCGATCTCCCCCACCGGGAACGTGCGCGCAGCGTCCGCCACCCAGCCGTCGAGCGTCACGCCGACGTCGATCGAGATGGTGTCACCGCCGCTCAGCTTGAAGCGCCCGGGGATGCCGTGCACCACCATCGCGTTCGGCGAGGCGCAGATCGAGCCGGGGAAGCCGCGAAAGCCCTTGAACGTCGGGGTCGCGCCGTGGGAGCGGATGAAACGCTCGGCGGCCCTGTCCAGCTCCTGCGTGCGCACCCCCGGCGCGATCCGGCTCTCCAGCAGCGCCAGCGCCCGCACGAGGATCTCGCCCGCCGCCGCCATCTTCTCGATCTCCGCGGGGGTCTTCTTGATGATCACGACACCAGATTAGTGACTGGTTCACGAGGGGCCCGGCTCGCCGGGGGCACACAGCCCGAAGGGCTGGGTCGGCCGGCTGCGCCACCCTCTACAGCTGGTCCTCCAGCCGCAGCGTCGCGAGCGTCGCGCGGATATGGTCGTGCACGTCGTTGGGCGGCCGGCCGCCGTCGAAGCGGCGCAGCAGGCCCCGCTCCTCGTAGTAGCCGATCAGCGGCTTGGTCTGGGCGTGGTACACCTGCAGGCGCCTGCGGATCGTCTCCTCGCGGTCGTCCTCGCGCTGGATCAGGCGCGAGCCGTCCTGGTCGCACACCCCCTCGCGCTTGGGCGGGTCTAGCTCCACGTGGTAGATGTGGGT
>DATMMB010000316.1:0-5001 GCA_035569895.1 Solirubrobacteraceae bacterium
GCCGAGCGCCGCGCCCAGCCCCGCCCGAGCACGCTACCCGCCGAGCGCCGCGCCACGCCACGCCACGCCACGCGACCCGCTACCAGCCGAGCGCCGCGCCCAGCCGCGCAAGCGCGTCGTCGACGTCGGCCTCGGTGACGATCAGCGGCGGCAGCAGCCGCACGGTGGTGGGACCGGTGGCGTTGACGAGGAGCCGCTGCTCGAGCAGCGCGCGGCGCGCGACCTCGGGCGCGGAGATGTCGAGCTCGCAGGCGAGCATCAGCCCGCGTCCGCGCACCGAGCGCACGTGCGGCAGCGCCTCCAGGCCGGCGGCGAGGCGCAGGCCGAGCTCGCGCACGCGCGCCAGCAGCGCGGGGTCGTCAGTTATGTCAAGCGCAGCGATCGCGGCGGCGCAGATCACAGGGCCGCCGGCGAACGTGGAGCCGTGGTCGCCGGGGGCGAACACGTCGGCGAGGCGCGGGCCGGTGACGAGCGCGCCAATCGGCAGGCCGCCGCCGAGCGCCTTGGCGGCGGTGAGCGCGTCGGGGACGACGCCGAGCTGCTCGTACGCCCACAGCGAGCCGGTGCGCCCCATGCCGCACTGGATTTCGTCGAAGATCAGCGCGGCGCCGTGCTCGTCGCAGGCGGCGCGCGCGGCGCGCAGGAGCTCCGCGGAAAGCACGTGCACGCCGCTCTCGCCCTGGAGCGGCTCGATCAGCACGGCGGCGGTGTGCGCGCCGACCGCCGCGCGCAGCGTCGCGGGCTCGGGGGCGACCGCGCGGAAGCCGGGCACGAGCGGCGCGAACGGCGCCTGCTTTGACTCCTGGGGGGTGGCCGACAGCGCGCCGTAGGTGCGTCCGTGGAAGGCGCGCAGCAGCGACACGATCTCCCCCCCGGGGCGCGCCTTGCGCGCCAGCTTGATCGCCGCCTCGACGGCCTCCGCGCCGGAGTTGCAGAGGTATACCTTGCCGCCGAGGCTGCTCTGCGACAGGCGCTGGGCGAGGCGCATCGCAGGCTCGGTGTAAAAGAGGTTGGAGGCGTGCATCAGCGTGCCGACCTGCTCGCGCACGGCCGCCACCACACGCGGGTGGCAGTGCCCGACGTTGGTGACTGAGATGCCGCACAGGAAGTCGAGGTACTCTGCGCCCTCGGCGTCCCACAGGCGCGCACCCTCGCCGCGCACGAGCTCGACCGGGAAGCGCGCGTAGTTGGCGGTGAGGCTGGCGGCCTCGATCTGTTGCAACTCAGCGAGCGTCATACGGCTTCCCATGGCCGCGAAGGGCAAGCTGGCCAAGGACGCAGAGAGCGAAGTGTGCAAACGCACATGAGCGACCGAGAACGCCGACCGAAGCCGGGAGACACGCGCCTTCGGCGCGAGTCCCCATTTCGGCAGCGCCGCCATTCGCGTTCATGGGGCGGCCTCGATCTTCGTGCCGATCCCCGCATCGGTGAACAGCTCCAAGAGCAGCGAGTGCGGGATGCGCCCGTCGATGATGTGCGCGGAGCCGACCCCTCCCTGGATCGCCTCCAAGCACGCCTGCAGCTTGGGGCGCATCCCACCCTGCAGGGTGGGCAGCGCCTCGCTCACCTGCTCGGCGGTGGCGTGGCCGATCAGGCTCGCGGGATCGCCGGGCTCGGCCAGCCAGCCGGCGACGTCGGTGAGGAACACGACTTTGCAGGCGCCGAGCGCGCCCGCCACCGCGCCGGCGGCCTCGTCGGCGTTGATGTTGTACGAGCGTCCGTCGCGGTCGGCGCCGACAGAGGCGATCACGGGGATGTAGTCGCTGGCGATGTGGCGCAGCACGTCGACGTTGACCCGCTCGATGCGCCCGACGAAGCCGATGTCCTCGCCGCCCGGCGCGGTGCGCCGGGCGACGCGGAACAGCGCGCCGTCGTCGCCGCAGAGGCCGACCGCCGGCTGGCCGTGGCGGTGAAGGCGGGAGACGATCTCCTTGTTGACCTTCCCCACCAGCACCATCTTCGCGACCTCTACGGTGGCCTCGTCGGAGACGCGCAGGCCGCCGACGAACTGCACGGGCAGGCCGAGGCGCTTCATGTAGACGGTGATGTCGGGGCCGCCGCCGTGCACCACGATCGGGTCGAGACCCACGTACTTGAGCAGCACCACGTCGCGCGCGAACTCCTCGCGCAGCGCCGGATCGTCCATCGCCGCGCCGCCGTACTTGATCACCGCGGTCTTGCCGTGGAACTCGCGGATGTAGGGGAGCGCCTCAAGGAGGGTGGCGACATCGCGCATCAGGTTGTGTACTCCGCGTTGATGCGCACGTACTCGTGTGAGAGGTCGGAGAAGAAGACCTCGGTTTCGGCGCCGTCGCCAGGGATCGCGATCTCGTATTCGACCTCGCGCCTCTGGATCGCCCGCGCGAGCGCGTCGGCGTCGTGGTCGATTGCCGTGGAAGCCACGCACACGGGGATGCCCTCGATCGCGATGTCCACGGGCAGGGGCGCGACAAATTGGCCCCGCCCACCCAACGCCGCGCCGGCGCTCATCACCAGGCGCCCCCAGTTGGGATCGGCGCTGTGCAACGCGGCCTTCACCAGAGGCGAGTTGGCGACGCCGCGCGCGACCGCCTCGACCTGCTCGGCGCTGCCGCCCCGCACGACCACGCGGGCGATCCGCGCGGCGCCCTCGCCGTCGGTGACCATCAGGATCCCCAGCTGGCGCAGCAGCGCGTCGAGCGCCTCGCCGAAGCGCAGCTCGTCCTCGCTCTCCGGTGCGATCTCCACGCCGCTGGCGCCGGAGGCGATCAGCACAGCGGTGTCGTTGGTTGACAAATCGCCGTCCACCGAGCAGCGGTCGAAGGAGCGTTTGACGCACACTCCCAGCAGCAGGTCTGCCGTGTGGGGCTCAAGCGCGGCGTCAGTCTCCACGAAGCAGAGCATCGTCGCGAAGTTCGGCGAGATCATGCCCGCCCCCTTGCATTGGGCGCTTACTCGCACCATGCCGGATGGCAGCTCCACCTCCAGGTTGGCGCGCTTCTCGAACGCGTCGGTCGTCTGGATCGCCTTTTGGAAGTCGATGTCCCCCTCGCGGCGCAGCTCGGCGCTCGCCGCGAGGATCCCCCGCAGCGCCGCGTCGACTGGCAGGTACCAGCTGATCCCGCCGGTCGAGCCGAGCAGCACGTCCTCCGGCTGCACGCCCACGGCGATCGCGGCGGCTCCTTGCGTCTTGGCGGCGTCATCCAAGCCGCGCCTGCCGGTGGCGGCGTTGGCACAACCCGAGTTGGCGAGCACCACCCGCAATGCGTCCAGGCGGCAGCGCTCGCGGCTGAGCAGCACAGGGGCGGCCGCGGTGCCGCTGGCGGTGAAGCGGGCGGCGCTGACGGGGCGCGGGGCGTCGCATACCAGCAGGCCCAGATCGGTGTTGCCGCTCGGCTTGATCCCGCAAGCCACCCCCGCCGCGCGGAAACCGGCCGGCAGCCCGGAGTCGGGCGCCAGCTCGCGCACGTGCGCTGGTGGCGCCACCCAGCGTGAGCAGAAGAACGGCCGCGGCGGGCCGTCGGAAATAGAAAAAGAAGGGCCCGACCGAAGCCGGGGGACACTCGCCTCCGGCTCGCATTCCCGTTTCGACCAGCCGGCCTGCGGCCGGCTGCGCCACCCTCTAGGGCGATCTCCCCACACGTCGTCGCCGGCACTCACGCCAGCCATCCCGCGGATGCGCAACCGCCGCGGGCGACCGTCCCCCTCCAAGCGCCCGCGCGTGCACAATCGCCAAATGCGGCCGCCGCCGCGCTCCAGTTGCGTGTGTAGGCGCTCACAACAACCCCGCGGTCTCGGGGAGCCCAAACATCAGATTAAGGTTCTGCACCGCCTGCGAGGAGGTGCCCTTCCACAGGTTGTCGATCGCCGAGAGCACCACAACCTTGCCGGTGTGCTCGCTGAGCGCCACGTGCAGCCGGCAGACGTTCGTCTCGCGCACGTCGCGCACCTCGGCCGGCGCGGGCGCCAGCTCGACGAACGGCTCACCCGCGTAGGCGTCCTCGTACATCACGTCGAGCTCGTCCTGCTCCATCGGCCGCGTGGGTGTCACGTAACAGGTGACGAGCTCCCCCTGGTCGAGCGGCACGAGATGCGGCGTGAACTGCACTCGCAAACCGGGGTGAGTGGGGTCCAGCTCGTCGAGCTGCTGCTCGATCTCCGGCGTGTGGCGGTGGTGGACGACGTTGTAGGGAAGGATGTTCTCGCCGCTGTTGGAGAAGTGCGTCTGCCAGGTCGCCGCGCGACCCGCGCCAGAGAGGCCCTGCTTGGCGTCGATCACGAGGTCGGCGATCAGCCCGACACGCGCGAGCGGGGCGAGGCCGAGCAGCGACGCCGTCGGGTAGCAGCCGGGAGTGGCGACGAGGTCAGCCGCCGCGATCGCCACGCGGTGCAGCTCGGGCAGCCCGTAGGAGGCGTCTTCGAGCAGCTCCGGATGCGGATGCGGGCCGTACCACCGTTCATAGGTCGAGAGCTCGCTGAGACGAAAATCGGCGCTGAGGTCGACGACGCGCGCGCCGCGAGCGCGCAGCGCGGCCACGACCGGAGCGGAGGCCGCATGCGGGTAGGCGACGACCGCGGCGTCCACGTCGCCATCACGATCGAGGTCGAGCTGTTGCAGCTCCAACGGCACGCGGTAGCGCGGATAGAGCTCGTCCAGGCGCTGGCCGGCCTGCGCACGCGCCGTGACGGTGCGCAGCTCGAACCGGGGATGGCCCCACAACAGATTTGCCGCGAGCGCCCCCGCGAACCCCGTGGCGCCCGCGACCAGCACGCGCGGCGAGCCGGATGCGAACCGCTGCTCAGCCACGCAGCTCAGCCCCGATCTCTTGGAGCGCCCGCACGATCCGTGCACGGGTGGGCGCCACATCCTCGTCGGCGAGCGTGCGATCGAGCGCGCGGAAGGAGAGCGCCAGCGCCAGCGAGCGCCGGCCCTCCCCCACCTGCTGGCCGGCGTACACATCGAAGATGTCGGCCTCCGCCAAGGTCTCGCCGGCGGCGGCGCGCACGCGCGCCAGCACCTCC
>DATMMB010000317.1:0-12202 GCA_035569895.1 Solirubrobacteraceae bacterium
AACCACATCAACCTCAACCGCATCGACCCCAACCGCATCGACCTCCGGCTCCAGCCGAGCGCCATCGCCCGATGACACCCGCGCGAGCGCCGCCGGAGACGGTTGGCGCTCGCCCGTCGTCGAGTCGGTCCTCGTCGGGGGCTTCGTGCGGGCGTCGCCGATCGACAGCCACTCGATCTCCGTCTCGCTCTCCCCGCCGGACGCGCCGCTTCTGCCCACGGCGCCATCGGGCGCGAGCGCCGTCCACTCGAGGCGGTACGCCGACGCGCCCCCGCCGTGCTCGCCGGCGAGCTGTCCGGGGGCGACCGCGCGCAGCGTCAGCGAGGCGATCTCGGCCACCGGCGCGCCCGCCTCGTCGGCGACGGCCACACGGATCCCGCCGTCCTTCGCCGGGGTGAGGCGCACGCGCAGCGCGTGCGCGCCGCGACAATGTACGCTCGCGCCGCTCCACACAAATGGCAGTCGCGCCTCCCGCGCCGCCGGCTCCGTGCCCGCGGCAAGCGCATGGAGCCCGCCGTCGAGCAGCGCTGGATCGATACCGAACAGGCCCGCCCGCTCCCATTCGTCCTGCTCCAACGCCACCTCGGCGAACACCTCCTCCCCCCGCACCCAGGCTGCGCGCAACGCGCGGAAGGCTGGACCGTAATCGAAGCCGAGCGCCGCCAGCTCGCCGTAGAGGCGCTCCACGGCAAGCGGCCGCGCACCCGCCGGGGGCCAACTCCCCGCGAGCTCGGCGAACCTGTGCGCGGCGGCGTCCGCGCCCCCGGCCTGCGGCGCGTCCAGGGACGCTGGGGCGCCCAGCACGCCGGTCGCGTGAGCCATCCACGGCTCCTGCAGCGGCTGCCCGCCGGCCGCCGGCCGCGCGTGGATGCTCACCGCGCGCCGTCCCTCCACGTCAGGCTCGCCGACCCGGACCTGCAGCTGTACATCGGCCTCCCCGCTCAGCACCAGCGGCGCCTGCACCGTGAGCTCCTGGAGCTGCTCGCACCCAACCTGCGCGCCGGCGTGCAGCGCCAGCTCCAAAAAGGCGGTGCCGGGCAGCAGCGCTGTCCCCTGGATCGCGTGGTCGGCCAGCCATGGATGTGTGCGCAGCGACAGCCCGCCGGTGAACAGCGCCCCGCCGGAGTCCGCCAGCGGGATCGCGGCACCGAGCAGCGGGTGGTTGGTCGCGCTCAGCCCGGCGGCGCCCACGTCGCCGCTCGCGCCGGCCCGGCGCGCCGGCCAGTAGCGCCAGCGCTGGAATGCGTACCGCGGCAGCTCCACGAGCTCGACCGGCGCATCGCCGAACAACGGCGCGAAATCGACTGGCACCCCGCGTGCGTGCAGGCGCCCCAGCGCCTCGACCAGGCTCCTCACCTCCGAGCGCTCCCCGCGCAGCACCGACACGTATAGGGCCGGCTGGCGTCCGGCGGCAGACCTCTGCTCGGCCAGACACTCGCCCGCCAGCGCGCTCAGCACGCCGTCGGGGCCCAACTCGAGCAGACCGCCGACCCGTCGCCGGGCGAGCAGGCGGATCCCATCCGCGAAGCGCACCGGAGCGCGCGCGTGATGTGCCCAGTACCGCGGCGAGCACGCCTCGCCAGCGTCCAGCTGCTTGCCGCTCACGTTCGAGACGATCGGGATCCGCGGCGGCGCGAACGACAGCCCTGCGGCGATCGCCTCCAGCTCGCCGAGAACCGCATCCATGCGCGGCGAGTGGAAGGCGTGCGACACCTGCAGCCGCCGCGTCTTGCGCCCGCGCCGCGCGAGCTCTTCGGCCAGCCCAGCGACGGCCGCCTCCTCGCCGGAGAGCACCAGCGAGCGGGGGCCGTTGAGCGCCGCGATCACCACCTCATGCGCGCGGGGCGCGAGCAGCTCGAGCGCCTCCTCCTCGGAAGCCTGTACGGCGACCATCGCCCCGCCGGGCGGCAGCTCCCCCATCAGGCGCCCGCGCGCGGCGACGAACGTGCAGGCGTCGGACAGCGACAGCACCCCCGCCACGTGGGCGGCCGCCAGCTCGCCGACGGAGTGGCCGATCAGGAAACCGGGCGCCACCCCGAAGCTCTCCAGCAGCCGGAAGAGCGCGACCTCCAACGCGAACATCGCCGGCTGGGTGAACGTCGTGCGATGCAACAGCTCCGCGCCCGGCGAGCCCTCGGCCGCGAACAGCACCTCGCGCAGCGGGCGCTCGAGGTGGCGATCGAGCTCTCCGCAGGCCTCATCGAGCGCGTCGGCGAACGCTGGGAAGGTCGCGTGCAGCTCGGAGCCCATCCCCACCCGCTGGGCGCCCTGGCCGGTGAACAGGTACGCAACCTGCGCCTCCCCCTCCTCGACTCCCTCGAGCACATTGGCGGCCGCCTCGCCGTGGGCGAGCGCGCGCAGACCGGCGAGCAGCGCGCCGCGCTCGCCACCGAGCACCACCGCCCGGTGGCTGAGCCGCGCGCGCGAGTGCAGCAGCGAATGGGCGATGTCGGCCACCGCCGGCGTCTCGCCGCCCACTTGGCACTCCACCAGCCGTAGCGCTTGGGCCCGCAGCCCGTCTACTCCCCGGCCCGACACCACCCACGGCAGCGCCCCGGCCTGCAGCACGCGCGCGAGCGTGCCTGCGGCGGGGGCCGGCGCATCGGAGGAAGCGCCGGCCGGCGCGCGGCCGTCCGCCTCCCCGGCCGGCGGTGGCGTGTCACCGTTTGCCCCCTCTGCCGGCGTTTCCGGCTGAGCGGCAGCTGGCTCGCGAGCGCGCTTCGTGCTGGCCAGCGTGTCGCCGCTCGCGCCGCCGCCCCCCGCGCCGCCAGCTTCGCCCCTGGCTGACGCGCCGCGGTTGGCGCCGCCGGCCCCCGCGCCCGGCCGGCGAGGTGCCGCGCAGGCGGCCGGCGGCTCCTCGATGATCACGTGCGCGTTGGTGCCGCTGATCCCGAAAGAGGAGACGCCCGCACGGCGCGGGCGCTCGTTCCCCGGCCAGGGCACCGGCTCGCGCAGCATCGTGACCGTGCCCGCCGTCCAGTCGACCTCGCGCGAGGGCTCCTCGAGATGCAGCGTCGCCGGCAGCACGCCGTGGCGCATCGCCATCACCATCTTGATCGCTCCGGCAACGCCCGCTGCCGCCTGCGTGTGTCCGATGTTGGACTTGATCGACCCCAACCACAGCGGGCGATCCTCCCCGCGCCCCTCGCCATAGGCCGCGATCAGCGCCTGCGCCTCGATCGGATCGCCGAGCGAGGTCCCGGTGCCATGCCCCTCAACCGCGTCGACCTCCGCCGCGGAGAGGCCCGCGGTCGTCAAGGCGCGGGCGATCACGCGCCTCTGCGAAGACCCGCTCGGCGCGGTTAGGCCGTTGCTGGCGCCATCTTGGTTGATCGCGCTGCCGCGCACCGTCGCAAGCACGCGATGACCGTTGCGGCGCGCCTGTGACAGGGGCTCCAGCAGCAGCACGCCGACCCCCTCGCTCATGCCGGTGCCGTCCGCGCCGTGCGCGAAGGACTTGCAGCGGCCGTCGGGCGCCAGGCCCCGCTGGCGCGAGAACCCCACGAACACCTCGGGTGTCGCCATTACCGTCACGCCGCCCACCAACGCAAGCGAGCAATCGCCGCTGCGCAGCGCCTGGCAGGCGAGGTGCACCGCCACCAGCGAGGAGGAGCAGGCCGTGTCAACGGTCACCGCCGGGCCCTCCAGCCCGAGCGTGTATGCGACGCGACCTGCCGTCAGGCTGGCGACGCCGGCGAGCAGGTGGTTCTCGACCTCCGCGGTGCGTTCCCCCGGGGACCCGCTCGTGTAGTCGTGGATGCTGATCCCGGCGTACACCCCGACCTGACCGCCGCGGAGCGAGTGCGGATCGATGCGCGCGTCCTCGAGCGCCTCCCAACAGACTTCCAGCAGCAGCCGCTGTTGGGGATCCATCACCAGCGCCTCGTGGGCGCCGATCCCGAAGAAGCCCGGGTCGAAGTCGCCGGCGTCGGGTAGGAAGCCGCCTTCGCGCGCATAGCAGGAGCCCGGTCGCTCGGGGTCGGCGTCGTAGAGGCGCTCGAGGTCCCACCCGCGATCGTCGGGGAAGGGGCCGATCGCGTCCCCCCCGCGGGCGACCAGCTCCCACAATCGCTGCGGCGAGGATGCTCCGCCGGGGTAGCGGCACGCCATGCCGACGATCGCCACCGGCTCGCCAGCCGCCATCGCTCCGCCCACCGCCATCGCTCCGCCCACCGCGAGCTCTCTCGCTCCGACGCCGCTCAGCAGATGCCGAGCGAGTTGCAGCGGCGTTGGGTGGTCGAACACCACGGCGCTCGGCAGCGGCAGGCCGGTCGCGGCCCTGAGCCGGTTGCGCAGCTCCACCCCGGCGAGCGAGTCGAAGCCGATCTCCCTGAACACCAGCCGGGACGGCACCGCCTCCGCAGAGGAGTGGCCCAGCACCAGCGCCGCCTCCGAGCGCACCAGCTCGAGCGCGACTTGCTCGCGCTCGGCCTCCGGCAGAGCCGCGATGCGCGCTTGCCACGCCGCCCCAGCCGGCGCGCCCGCTGGGGCGGCGTCAGTGCGCGACTGGAGCGCCCTGCGCGCCTCCGGCAGCTCCGCGAGCGCCGAGCAGGGGCTCACGGCTGCGAGCGCCGGGGCGTAACGCTCCCACTCGAGGTCGGCGATCACGATGTGCGCGTCCTCGCGCGCGAGCGCCAGCCGCAGCGCGTCGAGCGCCAGCTCGACCTGCATCTCCCACACTCCGCGCGCGCGCATCCGCTCGCGCGCCCCCGCCGCCATCCCCGCGCCAGCCCACGCTCCCCACCCAATCGCGCTCGCCGGTAGCCCACGGGCACGGCGGTGTGCGGCCAGCGCGTCCAGATAGGCGTTCGCCGCCGCGTAGCCGCCCTGCCCGCCCGCACCGAGGGTCCCACTGAGCGACGAGAAGAGCACGAACGCGCACAGGTCGAGCGGCGCGGTCAGCTCGTGCAGGTGTCGCGCCCCCGCGACCTTCGCGCACAGCGCGCGATCGAGCCGCTCGAGCGTGAGCGCATCGATCAGCCCATCCTCCAGCGCGCCGGCGAGGTGCAGCACCGCGGTGAGCGGCAGCTCGGCCGGCACCGCCGCGAGCAGCTCTGCCACCTGCTCGCGCTCGCCGACGTCGCACGCTCTCACGGTCACCCGGGCGCCGAGCCCGATGAGCTCCTCCTGCAGTCCCTGCGCCCCCGGGGCGGCTGTTCCCGCGCGGCTCACAAGCAGGATGTGCTCGGCGCCGCCGCGCGCCAGCCAACGCGCGACGTGCCCGCCGAGCCAGCCAGTGCCGCCGGTCACGAGCACGGTGCCGCGCCAGCCGAACGGCTCGGCGGCGGCGCGCCGCGCGTCGGGTGCCGCGCGCATCAGCCGCCGCGCGAACGCGCCCGCGGGGCGCACCGCCACTTCGCGCTCGTCATCGATGCCGACCAGCACCTCGCCGAGGCGCTCGAGCGCGCGTCGGTCGGACACGAGCGGCAGGTCGATCAGGCCTCCCCAACGGGCGGGATCCTCCGCGCGCAGCTCCCGGCCCAGCCCCCACGCCATGCCTTGTGTGGGGTTCTCCGTGCGGTCGGCGGGATCGGCGCACACGGCGCCGCGCGTGAGGATCCACAGCCGTCCTTCGAGCTCCACGTCGCCGATCGCCTGGGCCAGCGCCAGCGTGCCCGCCAGGCCGCATGGCACGCTCGCATGCTCTGGACGGGGCCGCTCGTCGAGCGCCAGCAGTGACAGCACCCCGCCGACGGTCGCTCGCCCGCCCGGCGACTCGCCCTCGGACTCGGGCGCAAGCGCGCCCCGCAACCGCTCGCACAGCTCCTCGCGCGCCACCGACGCCCCGTCCACCTCCAGGCGCACCACGCGCGCGCCGCGCTCGGCAAGCGCCGCGGCCAGCTCGTCGGCGAGCCGACCGTCGGGCGCGTCGGGCGCGCCGGTCGGGAGGACGAGCAGCCATTTGCCTTCCAGCGCCCCGGCAGGCGCCACGGCCAGCGGTCGCCAGCTCACCGCGTAGCGCCACCGCTCCACTCCCTCGACGTGGGTCCTCCTCTCGGTCTCGAGCCAGAAGTGCTCGCGCTGGAAGGCGTAGGTCGGCAGCTCCACGCGCCTCGCGCCGCGGCCCCCGAGCACCTTGGCCCAGTCCACCTCGGCGCCGCGCGCCCACACATGCGCGAGACCGGTGAGCAGCGTGCGGACCTCATCGCGCCCCGGGCGCAGCACCGCTCCGGCCCACATGCGGTCGTGCGCAGGCGCCTCTTCGCCGAGATCCCCACACGCGCCGTGAGTCCCCGCCGCACCCGTCGCGATGGCGCCGCCCGCCGCACCGCCATCGCCGGCCTGCGGCCGCGTCCATTCGTCCTCCTGCGGCGCGCACTCTTGCACCATCGCGCTGAGCGCACCATCCGGGCCCAGCTCGAGAAACCCACACACCCCCCGGGCACACAACCACCGCACGCCATCGGCGAACCGCACCGGACGGCGCGCCTGCTCCACCCAGTACTCTGCGCCGCACATCTCCCGCGCAGACACCGCTTCCCCGGTCACATTCGAGACGACCGGGATCGCCGGCTCGGCGAACTCGACGCCGGCGGCGACCTCGCCGAACGCCGCTAGCATCCCGTCCATCCGCGGTGAGTGAAACGCATGCGAGACTCGCAACCGCTTGACCTTGCGACCGCGCGCCTGCCATGCCCCAGCGAGCCTTTGCACCGCATCCTCCTCGCCGGAGAGCACCACCGCCGCCGGACCGTTCGTCGCCGCCAGCGCGACCTTGCTCTCCAGCCCCACTAGCGCCTGCGCGATCTCTGCCTCCGAGGCCTGCACCGCGACCATCGCCCCGCCCTCCGGCAGCTCCCCCATCAAACGACCGCGTTCCGCAACCAGACGGCACGCATCCTCCAGTGAAAACACCCCCGCCACATGCGCCGCCGCCAGCTCTCCCACCGAGTGACCGATGACAAAGTCGGGGCGCAGCCCCCAGCTCTCCACCAGCCGAAACAGCGCAACCTCCAGCGCGAACAAGGCGGCCTGCGTGAACCGCGTCCGATCCAGCGGCTCCCCCGGCAGCTCTTCGAACATCACCTCCCGCAAAGCGCGGCCGCACAGCTCGTCCAAGTACCCACACGCCTCATCCAAGGCCCCCCGGAACGCTCCGAACGCCTCATACAACCCCCGACCCATTCCCACCCGCTGCGCCCCCTGTCCCGTGAACAGGAACGCGAGCGGATATCGCTCTCCCTCGGCCAAGCCCGCGACCACGCCTCCCGCATCTTCACCCGCCGCCAGCGCCCGCACGCCCGCCAACAGCTCCCCTCGATGCCCGCCCAACACCATCGCACGGTGCTCGAACGCCGGCCGCCCCACCAGCGAGAGCGCGATGTCGAGCTCGTTCGCGTCGGGCTCGGCGAGCGCGAATGCCGCCAGCCGGGCCGCCTGCGCCCGCAGAGCATCCGCACCGCGCCCCGAGACAAGCCACGGCACTTGCTCCGGACCCCGCGCGTCCGCCGAGCCTTCTGCCGCAGGCAACGCCACAGCCGCCGAGCGCTCGACGGCTTGTGAAGGGAGCAATTCGCCGGCATGCGCGCGGGGGCGGGCCGGCGGCGGGGGCGCCTCTGCAGCCGCTGCGAGCTCGGGGGTGGCCTCCTCCACGATCACGTGCGCGTTGGTGCCGCTGATCCCAAACGACGAAACGCCCGCCCGACGCGGGCGGCCCGCCGCAATCCACGGTCGCTGCTCGGTGAGCAGCGACACCGCGCCCGTTGACCACGCGACTCGCCCGCTCGGACGGTCCACATGCAGGTTCCGCGGCAGCACGCCGTGGCGCATCGCCGTCACCATCTTGATCACACCCGCCACGCCCGCCGCCGCCTGCGTGTGACCGATGTTCGACTTCACCGACCCCAGCCACAGCGGACGACCGTCCGGCCGCTCCTGCCCATAGGTTGCCAGCAGCGCCTGCGCCTCGATCGGGTCACCGAGCGCCGTGCCCGTGCCGTGGCCCTCGACCGCGTCGACCTCGTCCGGCGTCAGCCCGGCGCTCGCCAGCGCCCGCATGATCACCCGCTGCTGAGAGGGTCCGTTGGGGGCTGTCAGCCCGTTGCTCGCGCCGTCCTGATTGACCGCGCTGCCGCGCACCAGCGCCAGCACCTTGTGGCCGTTGCGGCGAGCATCGGCCAGGCGCTCCAGCGCTAGCACCCCCACCCCCTCGCTCCAGCCGACACCGTTGGCGCGGTCGGCAAAGGACTTACAGCGTCCGTCGGGTGCGAGTCCGCGCTGGCGGGAGAACTCGACAAACGCCGTCGGCGTCGCCATCACCGTCACGCCGCCGGCGAGCGCCAGCGAGCACTCGCACTGCCGCAGCGCTTGGCAGGCGAGGTGCAGCGCCACCAGCGAGGAGGAGCACGCCGTGTCCACGCTCACCGCCGGACCCTCCAGGCCAAGCTCGTAGGCGACGCGCCCGGACACCACGCTGATGGCGCCACCCGTCCCCAGGTAGCCCTCCAGCGGCGCTGCCGCGGCACTGGAGAGGCCGGCGCCGTAGGCGCCCGCGCCGACGCCCACGAACACGCCCGTCGGTGTGCCCTTCAGCGAGAGCGGATCAATACCCCCGTCTTCCAGCGTCTCCCAGCACACCTCCAGCAGCAGCCGCTGCTGGGGGTCCATCGCGAGCGCCTCCCGTGGGCCGATCCCGAAGAACGCGGCGTCGAACTCCCCCGCCTCATACAGAAACCCGCCCTCGCGTACATAGCTCGTGCCCGGACGCTCGGGGTCGGCGTCATACAGCCCCTCCAGATCCCACCCGCGATCGGCCGGGAAGGAGCCGATCGCGTCGCCGCCGCGGGCCACCAGCTCCCAGAGCTCGCGCGAGGAGTGCACCCCGCCGGGGTAGCGACAGCCGATCCCCACGATCGCGACCGGCTCGTGGATCTCGTGCGCGCGCGGCGCGATCCGCTCCTCGACGCCCCCGCCCGCCGCCTCGGTGAGGAGCTGCTCCGCCAGCGCCTCGGGAGTGGGATGGTCGAACACGGAGGTGGCCGACAACGCCAGCCCCGTCGCCGCCCGCAGCCTGGCCGCCAGCTGCACCCCCGCGAGCGAGTCGAAGCCGAGCTCTTTGAAGGCCCGGCCAACCGGCATCTTGTCCGGCGCGGAATGACCGAGCACGGCCGCCGCATGCATGCGCACGAGCTCCACCGCCGCCCGCACGCGCTCGCTCTCCGAAAGCCCGGCCAGACGTTCCGCGAACGCCTCCCCGCCACCGGCCTGCGCGCTCCCGCCCGCCACCTCCCGCAGCGCGCGCCGCGCCTCCGGCAGCTCCCCGATCAGCGCCCGCGGCCGCGCCGAGCAATACACCGGCGCGTAACGCTCCCAGTCCAGGTCGGCGATCACCAGCGAGCCGCCGCCCGCGAGCAGGGTCTCACCCAACTCGTCGAGCGCCCTCTCTGTGGGCATCGCGCGGACCCCCCGGCGGCGCAAACGCTCGCCATCGCCCGCGGCCATCCCGGCGCCGGCCCATGCGCCCCACGCGACCGCGGTGCCGGCCAGACCTTGCGCGCGGCGGAACTCCGCGAGCGCGTCGAGATAGGCGTTCGCAGCCGCATACGCCGGCTGCCCGCCGCTCCCCAACACCCCCGCCAACGAAGAGAACAACACAAACGCGTCGAGCTCCATCCGCTCGGTCAGCTCGTGCAGGAGCCACGCACCGCCCGCCTTGCCCCGCAACGCCTCCTCCAGACGTTGCGCCGACAGCTCATCGATCGGAGCGTCACGCGCAACTCCGGCCAAGTGGAACACCGCCGAAAGCGGAAGCTCAGCCGGAATGCCGGCGAGCACCCGCTCCAACTGCGCGCGGTCGGCGACATCGCACGCCGCAAGGCTCACACGCGTCCCGAGCCCTTCGAGCTCCTGCACTAGCGCCTCCGCCCCCTGGGTCTCGCTCCCCCCGCGGCTTATCAGCAGAACGTGCTCAGCGCCGGCTCGCGCCAGCCACCGCGCGACGTGCCGGCCCAGGGCGCCGGTGCCGCCGGTGACCAATGTCGTCCCCCGCGGCCGCCACTTGCGCTCCGCTGCGCGCGCGCTCAGCGGAGCGCGCAGCAGGCGGCGCGCGAACACACCGCTCGAGCGCACCGCAAGCTGGTCCTCGCCGCCCATGTCCACGAGCACGCCGCGCAGATGCTCACCAAAGCGCGCATCGAGCTCGCGCGGAAGATCGATCAGGCCGCCCCACCGCGCCGGCTCCTCCAACCCGAGCACCGCGCCCAGCCCCCACACCATGCCCTGCGCGGGACTGTGCACGCGATCCGCGGCGTCCACTGCGACGGCACCGCGCGTCAATAGCCACAACGCTCCCGCCACCCCGACATCACCC
This sequence comes from Solirubrobacteraceae bacterium, assembly GCA_035569895.1. Lineage (GTDB taxonomy): Bacteria > Actinomycetota > Thermoleophilia > Solirubrobacterales > Solirubrobacteraceae > Palsa-744. The sequence goes on from DATMMB010000317.1 coordinate 10,310, forward strand.
AGCGCCTGTGCTAGCGCGAGCGACCCCGCCACGCCCCGCGGCAGATTCCCGAACGCCGCGTGCGTCCCCTCCTCCAGCGCCAGCAGCGACAACACACCGGCCACCGCGTCCCCGCACTCCAGCGCCTCCGACGCCAGCGCTTCCGACGCCAGCGCCTCCGACGCCAGCGCTTCCGACGCCAGCGCCTCGCGCAGCAGCGCGGCCAGCTCCGCGCGCTCGACAGCGGCCCCATCGACCTCGACCACCACCGCCCGCGCGCCCGCCGCCGCAAGCGCGCCCAACACACCGTCGAGCGGCTGCTTCTCAGATAGGCCGGCCGGGGCCACCACCAGCCAAACGCCTTCGAGCACACCCGGTCGCACGAGCGCCAGCGGCTGCCATCGCACGCGATAGCGCCACCGATCAGCCGGCGCGGCCACGGCGGGATCGCCGGCGCCGCCCGCGGCCGGCTCGAGCCAGAACCGCTCCCGCTGAAACGCATACGAAGGCAGCTTTACCGGCTGCGTGCCGCTCCCCGCGAACACGCCGCCCCAATTCACCTCGACACCACCCACCCACAGCTCGCCCAAGCCCGCGAGCAACGAGCCGACCTCGCCCCGCCCCTCTCGCAACACCGACGCCGCCCGCACGCCCCCACCGCCGGTGACCAAACCGCCGTCAGCGGCGCCCTCACCGAGCACCTCACCAGCGCTCCGTTCGTGCTCCTGCCCGGCGGCGGCGCGCTCCCTGACAACCTCTCCGTCGGCGAGCGTCCCAGGGAGCGCCTCCGCATGAGCGGCTGCGCACTCGAGCACGATCGCGCTCAACACCGCATCGGGGCCGAGCTCCAAAAAGCTGTCCACGCCCTGCGCCCGCAAGCACCGCGCGCCATCCCCAAACCGCACCGTTTCACGCACTTGGCGCACCCAATACGACGCTTCGCACAACAACCCGGGCGCCGCTACCCCACCCGTCACATTCGAGACAAGCGGGATCGCCGGCTCGTGGAGCTCGACACCGGACGCGACCGCGGCGAACTGCTCGAGCATCCCCTCCATGCGCGGAGAGTGAAACGCGTGCGAGACCCGCAACCGCCGCACCTTGCGCCCGCGCTCCTCCCATGCGCCCGCCACCTCCGCCACCGCGTCCCGATCCCCGGAAAACACGACCGAACGCGGCCCGTTCACGGCCGCCAGCGCCACCTGGCGCTCCAACCCCGCAAGCGACTCCAGACCCTCCTGTTCAGACGCCTGCACCGCGACCATCGCCCCCCCAGCCGGCAACGCCGCCATCAGCCGGCCACGCGCCTCCACCAGACGGCACGCATCCTCCAGTGAAAACACCCCCGCCACGTGCGCCGCCGCCAGCTCCCCCACTGAATGACCAGCTACGAAATCCGCCCGCACTCCCCAGCCTGCCATCAAACGGAACAACGCGACCTCCAGCGCCAACAACCCGCACTGCGCGAACAGCGTCCCGTCCAACAGGCCACCAGCGGCCTCCGCCCCGCCCTCACCGCCCTCGCGCTCCGCGCCGCTCGCTTCACTCTCACCAAACACGATCTCCGCCAACGAGCACCCCAACAAACCGTCCAGGTGCCCGCACACCTCGTCAAACGCCCGCCGGAATACCGGAAACGCCCCATACAGCTCGCGGCCCATACCCGCACGCTGCGCGCCCTGGCCGGTGAACAACACCGCCAAACCACCGGCCCCACCGGCGGTCGCCGAGCTCTGCACGACGCTCGCCGCCTCCTCGCCCCGCGCCAACGCGCCAAGCCCCGTCAGCAGCTCCCTGCGGCTTTCACCCAACACCACCGCCCGATCCTCGAACACCGCCCGGCCAGTGAGCGACAGTCCGACATCCGCCACCCGGAGGTCGGGGTCCTCCACCACAAACGCCCCCAACCGCCCC
>DATMMB010000318.1:0-14757 GCA_035569895.1 Solirubrobacteraceae bacterium
CGCGCGCGGTGAAGCGCGGACAGAGGTCGGGGCACAGCACCTCGACGGCGGCGACGGCGAGCGGCCCGTCGCTCCCCGGATCCTCGCCCCACGGCGCGTCCGTGAGCGGCGCGCCGGTGGCGGCGTGCAGCTCGCGCGCCACCCCGTACACGCCGAGGCAGTCGGGGCGGTTGGGGGTGACCTCCAGCTCCAGCACCTCGACGGCGATCGGGAGCACCTCCTGCAAGGGCGTGCCGGGGGCGAGCCCCGGCGCCGCCACCTCACCCGAGACGCCCGCCGCCGATGTCCTGCCCGACGCGGCGATCTCATCCAGCACCATGATCCCCTTGGCGCCGTCGCCGCCGGCGTCGATCTGCAGCTCGGCGGCGGAGAGGATCATCCCGTCAGAGGCCACCCCGCGCAGCTTGGCGCGCTCGATCTTCGTCCCGTCGGGCATCGTGGCGCCCGGCCGCGCCACCGCCACCGTCTGCCCGGCGGCCACGTTGGGCGCGCCGCAGACGATCGTCGCCGGCCCGTCGGGCAATCCCAGCTCGACGCTGCACACCCGCAGCCGGTCGGCGTCGGGGTGGCGCTCGGCGCTCAGCACCCTGCCCACCACGAAGCTCTCCGCGGACGACACCCCGTGGCGGTGGATCGCCTCGACCTTCGTGCCGGTCATCGTCAGCCGCTGCTCGATCGCGCGCACGTCGAGCGCGGGGTCGCAGTATTCGCGCAGCCAGGGGAGCGGAACCCTCATGCGCTTCTCCTTTGAAGGCAGGGCCGCATGCGGCCCTGCCTGGGACGGCCACATGTGGCCGTCCCTTCCGACCCGCACATGTGCGGGTCGGCCGGCCGGCGCATGCGCCGGCCGGAACAGCAAATGGACAAGGGGGACAGGCCGCGCATCAGAACTGCTCCAAAAACCGCAGGTCGTTTTCGAAGTAGAGACGCAGATCGGGGACGCCGTGCTTGAGCATCGCGATCCGCTCCACGCCCATCCCCCAGGCGAAGCCCTGCACCCGCTCGGGGTCGTAGCCGGGGGCGTTGGCGTCGGTGGTCGGAACGCGGGCATAGACGTTGGGGTCGACCTCGCCGGCGCCCAGCACCTCCAGCCAGCCCTCGCCTTTGCATAGGTAGCAGCGCGCGCCGTCGCGCAAGAAGCCCTTGCCGGAGCAGTGAAAGCAGGACACGTCCACCTCCACCGACGGCTCGGTGAAGGGAAAGAAGTGCGGGCGCAGGCGCACCTCACGGGCGTCGCCGAACAGCTCCCGCGCGAACACCACCAGCGTGCCCTTGAGGTCGGCGAGCGTGATGTCCTCGTCGACCGCCAACCCCTCGATCTGGTGGAACTGCGGTGTGTGGGTGGCGTCGGAGTCGGGGCGGTAGACGCGCCCGGGGATCACCACATACAGTGGTGGCGGGTGCGACTCCATCGCACGCACCTGCATCGGCGAGGTGTGCGTACGCAGCACCAGCTCCTCAGGGTCGCCGGCCGCGAGGGCGGCCGCGGGGGTCGTCGCACCGCTGTCAGCCGCGGCCGTGTTCCCACCGAAGGAGCGCACATAAAACGTGTCGGTGCGCGCCCGCGCGGGGTGCGTGGGCGAGTGGTTGAGCGCGTCGAAGTTGTAGTGCACCGTCTCCACCTCGGGCCCTTCCATCACGGTGAAGCCCAAGCCGAGAAACACGTCTTCGAGCTCTCGCATGGTGGCGGTGATCACGTGCAGCCGCCCGATCGGCTGCGGCGGCGCGCCGGGCAGCGTTACGTCGATGCGATCGCGCGCCAGCCGCTCGTCCAGCTCGGCCGCCTGCAGCTCACGCCCGCGCGCCTCGATCAGCGCCTCCAGCGCCACCCGCGCCTCGTTGGCCGCCTTGCCCACCGCGCCCCGCTCCTCGGGCGCGAGCTCGCGCACACCCCGCAGCAGCTGAGGCAGCTCGGCCTTGCGCCCAAGATGGCGCACGCGCAGCTCCTCCAGCGCCTCGGTGGAGGCGGCGGCGGCGATCTCGCCCTCGGCCTGCGCGCGCAGCTGTTGGATCCGCTCGGTCACGACGCGTGAACCTTATTGGGGACAGTGGGCCCGGCTCGCCGGCCTTTAGTCGGGACAGAGGGGCCCGGCTCGCCAGCCTCCGGCCGGCTGCGCCACCCTCTGTGCATCTCGTACAACGCAACGGTGGCCGCCATCGCCGCGTTCAGCGAGTCGCCCGCGATCGGGATATGCGCCACCCGCTCGCACGCGGCTGTCAACTCGGCCGGCAGCCCCTCGCGCTCGGCGCCGATCAGCAGCGTGACCGGCCCTTGGGCGGGTCCGCACAGCGGTGCGCCGGCGCGGGGCACGAGCGCCACGCGCTCCGGCGGCAGCTCGCTGACCGTGGCCGCGCGCGCGAGCGCCACATGGAAGATCGCACCCATACTCGCCCTCACGGCCTTCGGCGAAAACGGGTCGGCGCAATCTGGGCCGAGTGCCACACACGACGCACCGAACGCGTGCGCCGCGCGCAGCACCGCGCCGACGTTGCCCGGGTCGGCGACCGCGTGCAGGTACACGCACAGCGGACCCGTCGCGTGGGCGCTCCAGCGTTGCTTGTACACGCCGATCGCGCGTGTTCCCGACCCCAACGTGCTCACGGCCGCCAGCGCCGCGGGAGCCACCTCGACCAAGCGCGACGCGACCGCCGCCGGCAACGCCATCGCCGCTGCTCCCCGAGCGCCGCCGCCACGGGTCTCCAGCCTGCCCACAACGCCCTCGAGCTCGGCCGGGGCCACGCGATACCCCTCGACCAGCTCCCACCCGGCGGCGGCCGCAGCCGCGATCAGATCCTCGCCCTCAGCCACAAACCGCCCGCTGCGCGCGCGCTCGCGCCGGCGTTGTAGGCGCCGCAGCTCCTGCAGGTGGGGGTTGTGGGGGGAGCTGATGGTGGTCATCGGATCGGAGTTGAATCTTCCTCGCTGCTTGGGATGGAACGCCCGCTCGGGGGTGGCGCCCACAAAAAAGGCGCCGTCCTTGCGAGGAGCGGCGCCCGGGAGGCGGCGGTGTCGGCGACCTCGACGGTCAGGCGGCCGACGCCTCGCGGGCGACCTCGGCGAAACGTCGGAACGCGTCGGCGTCGCGCACGGCGATGTCGGCCAGCACCTTGCGGTCCAGCTCCACGCCGGCCAGCGCGAGGCCGTGCATGAACTGCGAGTAGCTCATCCCCTGCTCGCGCGCAGCGGCGTTGATGCGCGTGATCCACAGCCGGCGGAAGTCGCGCTTGCGGTTGCGCCGGTCGCGGTAGGCGTACGTGTCCGCCTTGATCAGCGCCTCCTTGGCGCGACGGTAGTTGGAGTGCGCCTCGCCCCGGAACCCCTTCGTCAGCTCCAGCGTGGCGCGGCGCTTCTTGCGCGCGTGAACGGACCGTTTGACCCTCACGAGCCGGCCCCCTGCTTCGCGGCCGCCCGCGATCCACGGGGTGCGGCCGCGGCATCCCGCGAAGCCGCCGACGCATCGCGCGCGCTCTTCGACGCACCGCGCGAAGCCTTCGCGGCACTGCGTGCGCTCTTCGTGGGCGCGCCCAACATCCGCTTGATCCGCGGGGTGTCGTCATCTGAGAGTAAAGCGGGGGCGCCGAGCGTGCGCTTGCGCTTGGCCGACTTCTTCTCCAGGATGTGGCTGGTGAAGGGGTGGCGGCCGCGCACCTTCCCGCTGGCGGTGAGCTTGAAGCGCTTCTTGGCGCCGGAGTGGGTCTTCATCTTGGGCATGGTCGTGGTCGGAGATTGGCTCGTGCGGGCTCGCCGGACCGGATGAGCCACCGGGCCGTCCTCCGAGGCCAGGATTATGGCAGATGCTCCTTATGAAACCGCAGCGGCCGGCCGATGAAGATCTGGATGGAGCGAGCCTCGGCCGTGCACCCCCTCCTCGAGCAGGCCGAACGGCTGCCGAGCGCCGCCCCGAGCGCGATCGCCCACGCGCTGCGCGAGATCGCCGAGCTCGGCGCGGGCGACCCCGAGCGGGCGCTCGACCTCGCCTGCGAGCGGCTCGTGCAGTCGATCGCCGCCACCGAGCGTCTGCGCGGTGAGCTGCGCGCACGCCGGGCGGAGCTGCGCACGCTCGAGAACCGCATGCAGATCACCACCGAGATGCTCGCCGAGGGCGTGCTCGTGTACGACCTGCACGGGCGCATGGTGTATGCCAACAACGCCGCCGCGCGGATTCTCAGCATGAGCCACGACCAGCTGCTCGCCCGCCATGTGCGCGACCGCCGTTGGCACTTCTTGCACGAGGACGGCACCGCCTGGCCGGTCGCCGGCCATCCCACGGCGGAAACGCTGCAAACCGGCCGCTGCGCCCGGGCGGTGATGATCGGCGTGCGCAAGCCGGGCGGCGCGGTGACGTGGATCTCGCTCAGCTCACGCCCCGCGCTCGACGAGCACGGGCGCCAGTGCGGGGCGATCGCGACCTTCGCCGACATCAGCGAGCGGCGCACGATCCTCGAGCAGCTCCGCCACCAGGCTCATCACGACCAGCTCACCGACCTCGCCAACCGGCGGCTGTTCCACAAAGAGCTCGATCGCGCGATCGCGCGCGCCCAGAGGCACGGGTGCGCGGTGGCGCTCGTGTACATGGACCTCAACGGCTTCAAGCAGGTCAACGACACACTCGGCCACCGCGCCGGCGACGAAGTGCTGCGCACGCTCGCGGAGCGGCTCGGCGCAGCGGTGCGCGAGGAGGAGCTGATCTCCCGCTACGGCGGCGACGAGTTCGTGGCGCTGCTCTCGATGCTGCGCCACCCCGCCACCGAGGTGCAGGCGTTCATGGAGCGCATGCGCCTCACGCTCGCCGAGCCGATTCGTGTGGAGGCGGGCGCGGTGAAAGTCGGCGCCAGCCTCGGGGCGAGCGTCTACCCCCACGACGGCTGCAGCGCCGAACAGCTGCTCCACCACGCCGATGCGGCGATGCTCTCGATGAAGGGCTCGCGCGCGGCCTGAGGAAGCTACTCGGCGGCCGGTGCTTGCGCCGGCACCACGGGCGGCGGCGCCGGGGCCTCGGCGGCAGGCGGCAACTGCTCAGCCTCGGTGGGCGCCGCCGACTCGGCAGCCAGCGGCGGCTGCTCAAGAGCGGCCGATGGTGGCCGGCTGGTGGCGGCCACCGGTGCCTGGTCTGCCTCCGCGGCGGTCGTCGTGGAAGGCGACGGCGACTCGGTCGCGGACGCGGGCTCATCGGCGGTGGACGGGGTGGGCGAGTCCAAATCTCCCCCCTCTGCCGGCTCGGCGCCGTCGGGTGAGGTCTCGAAGCGCCCCGCCAGCACCCCCTTGGAGGGGCCGAGCATCATCGTCATGTTGCGCCCCTCCTGCATCGGGCGCTGCTCGACGACGCCCAGCTCCGCGAGCTCCTCGGCGAGCCGGTCGAGGATCATGGTGCCACGCTCGGGATGGGTGACCTCGCGGCCGCGGAACATGATCGTGACCTTCACCTTGTCCCTATGGCGCAGGAAGCGTTCGACGTGGTGCTTCTTGGTGTCGTAGTCGTGCTGGGCGATCTTCGGGCGAAACTTGATCTCGCGCACTGTGATCTGCTGCTGATGCTTGCGCGCCTGCTTTTGCTTCTGCGCCTGCTCGTACTTGTACTTGGAGTAGTCGAGCACCCGGCACACCGGAGGGCGCGCCTCGGGCGCGACCTCGACCAGATCAAGTTCGCGCTCCTGAGCGAAGCGCAGCGCGTCGGGGGTCTTCAACACGCCTACCTGAGCGCCCTGATCGTCGATCAGGCGCACCTCGGGCACGCGGATCCGCTCGTTGACCCTGGTCGTGTCCCGCTCGGGCGGGCGCCGGTCGAACCTGCGCGGTACCGGCACTAGCTGTCCTGGCGGCGCGTCAAGCTGGCGGAAGGGCGCGGCGCTCTGAATGGATGCGGGAACTCAACGCGGCCGAGTATAACGGCGCCGCGTAGGTGCGCAAGGGTTCACGACAAAGGGCGCGTCTCGCGAACGCCGGCCGCTACCGCCGTGCGCCGATGTCGGAGCGCGTACGCGAGGAGCTCTGGACGGCCGTCCGCTTGCACCCACCAGCCCATGGCGTGCAGTTATGTGTCGTTCTGCTCGATCGGTGACGGCGAAGGCGCACGCCGTCGCACATGCGCCGCCAGCCGCTGGGTGAGCTCGTCCACCGAGGCGTTGCCGACCTCCCGCACACCGTGCTCGCCCGGACCAGAACGGGTGCGCACCGACACCGTGCCCTCGCCCGCCTCCCGCTCGCCGACCACGAGTATGTTTGGGACTCGGCGCAGCTCGGCATCTCGGACCTTGCGGGGTATCGACTCACGGCGGTCGTCGAGCTCGACGCGCAGGCCCTGCGCGCGCAGGCGCTCCCGCACCGAGTCGCCGTACTCGTTGAAGCGGTCGGAGACGGATAGCACGATCGCCTGCACCGGCGCCAGCCACAGCGGCAGCTCGCCGGCGTAGTGCTCGATCAGGATGCCGATGAAACGCTCGAAGGAGCCGAGCAGCGCGCGGTGGATCATCACGGGGCGATGCTCGGCGTTGTCGGCGCCGGTGTACGCGAGCTCGAAGCGCTCCGGCATCGAGTAGTCCAACTGCACGGTGCCGAGCTGCCACGAACGCCCGATCGAGTCCGTCATGTGCAGGTCGATCTTTGGCCCATAGAAAGCGCCGTCGCCGGGGTTGAGCTCGTACGCCAGGCCCTCCGCCTTCAAAGCCCCCGCGAGCGCCGCCTCCGCGCGGTCCCACATCGCATCGCTGCCGATCCGCCGCCGCGGGCGCGTGGAGAGCTCCAGGCGGGGCTCGAAGCCGAACAGCTCGTAGATATGAAAGCCGAAGCGCAGACAGCGCACCACCTCCTCCTGCACCTGATCCTCGGTGCAGAAGATGTGCGCGTCGTCCTGGGTGATGGGGCGCACGCGCAGCAGCCCGTGCAGCGTGCCGGAGGGCTCGTGGCGGTGCACCAGGCCCTGCTCGGAGTAGCGGATCGGCAGGTCGCGGTAGGAGCGGCGCACGTCCTTGTAGATCTGGATGTGCGCCGGGCAGTTCATCGGCTTCATGCCCATCGGTCGACCCTCGACCTCGGTGAAGTACATGTTCTCGCGGAACTTGTCCCAATGGCCGGACTGCTTGAACAGCTCGACATCGAAGAGGATCGGCGTTTTCACCTCTTCATAGCCTCGCGCGCGGTTCTCCTCGCGCCACAGCTCGGTGAGCGCGTTCCACACGACCATCCCCGCCGGCTTCCACAGCGGAGCGCCGGGAGACAGCTCTGAGAACTGGAAGAGGTCCAGCTCGCGTCCCAACTTGCGGTGGTCGCGCGCGCGCGCTTGCTCCAACCGCTCCACATGGGCGTTCAGCTCGGCCTTCGTGAAGAACGCCGTGCCGTATATACGCGTCAGCATCGTGCGGCTGGAATCCCCCCGCCAGTAGGCGCCCGCCACCGACTGCAGCTTGAACGCGCCGATCGTCTTCGTGGTGGGCGCGTGGGGCCCGCGACAGAGGTCGGTGAAGGGGCCGTTGGTGTACAGCGACACCGTCCGCAGCGGCCCTTGCGCTCCGCGTGGACTGACCCACCCACCCGGAAGCCCGGCCCCCGCTGGAGCGACCGACGCGGACGGTCGCGCGGACGATCCTCCCCCTCCCCCATCCCCATCGCCCGCGTCCCGCTCCCCTCCTTCAGCCGCGCGCACGAGGTCGTCGATCAACTCCACCTTGTAGTCCTGGCCGGCGGCCGCGAAGCGGGCACGGGCGTCGGCCACCGGCACGTCCTCGCGCGCGAAGCGCTCCGCCGCCTTCACGTGCGCCCGCATGCGGTCTTCGATCACCGGGAAGTCGGCCTCCGAAACGCTCACGCCGTCGGGGAAGTCGAAGTCGTAGTAGAAGCCCTGCTCGATCGCCGGCCCGATCGAGATCTTCACGCCCGGGTACAGCTCCATCACCGCGCTCGCCAGCACGTGCGCCGCGTCGTGGCGGATCAGCCGCAGCGGCTCCTCACCGTCGCTGCGCGCGGTGAGAATCGCGATTCGCGTGCCGTCCTCCAGCGGGCGTGCCAGGTCGCGCATCTCGAGGGTCGCGCCGGCCGCGGACGTGTCCGGTGCCGCGGCCGGTCCGCCGATGGCTGTCTGCGCCTGCGCGGCCCCACCGTTCGCGACGCTCACCTTCACTGCCAGGGCCGCGCGCGCCAGGCCAGGGCCGATCGCGGCGGCGGCGTCGGCGCCGGTCGCGCCGTCGGGCAGCTCCAGCGGCTTGCCGTCGGGGAGTGTCACGGTAATGCTCATCGCGGGTTGCAGGCTACCCGGGCGGCGAGCTGGCTGCACAGCGGATAACCGTCTGCAAGACGTACGTCTGCGTGATATGCGACGATTGTCCGCATGCCCGCCGAGCCCCAGATCTCCGACGAGCCCCAGATCTCGATCACGCTCTCCCCCGGCCAGATCGAAGAAATCGTGCGCGCCGCCGACCCCGGCCGGGCGCCAGGCTTCGCCGCGCTGATCTCGGCGGCGCTCAGCCGCGCCGAGGCGGAGGGCATGCCCGCCTACGACGACCGCCGGCTGTCACGCTCGCTGCTGCGCGGTCTCGCGATCCTCACCTGCTTCGGCCCCAGCGAGCCGACACTCGGGCTGATGGAAATCGCGGAGCGCCTCGGGATCAACGCGAGCACGATCCATCGCTACGTGATCACACTGGTGGAGGTGGGTTTGCTGGAGCGTTCGCCGAAGACGCGCAAGTATTCGCTGCCCAGCGCGTGAATCACAGCCGACACACCACTAAAGTGGCTGCGGGCATGCGGGCTCTGGACGACAAGGGTGCGGGAGCACACACCGCCGGCGTGGCGGCCCCCTCCGACGCGCGACCGGCGATCGCGCTGCGCGGCGTGGTGAAGCGCTACGGCGAGATCACCGCCGTCGACGGCCTGCATCTGGAGGTCCCGCCGGGCGTGTGCTTCGGCCTGCTCGGCCCCAACGGCGCCGGCAAGTCGACGACGATGCGGATGCTCACCGCGCAGACGCTCGCCGACGAGGGCCACCTGGAGGTGCTCGGGTATGCGCTGCCTCACGAATCCAAGCAGTCGCGCCTGGAGATGGGCGTGGTGCCGCAGCTTGACAACCTCGACGTGGAGCTCACCTGCCGGCAGGTTCTGGGCGTGTTCGCGCGCCTCTACCGGGTCCCGCGCGCCGAGCGCGAGACGGCGGTGGGGCGTGCGCTTACGATCGCCAACCTGGTGGGGCGCGCCGACACGATCGTGCGCGAGCTCTCCGGCGGCATGCGCCGGCGGCTGCTGGTCGCGCGCGGGCTGATCCACCGGCCCCGGCTGGTATTGCTGGACGAGCCCACGGTCGGCCTCGACCCGCAGATCCGCCAGGAGCTGTGGTCGCTGATCGACGGGCTGCGCACCGACGGGGTGACGGTGCTGATGAGCACCCACTACATCGAGGAGGCCGAGCGCCTCGCCGACACCGTGGCGGTGATGTCGCGGGGCAAAATCATCGCCCAGGGCACGCCCGCGGAGCTGATCCGGGCGCACGCCGGCGAGCAGGTGGTGGAGGTGTACGGGCCGCCCGAGCGCCTCGCGCAGGTCAGCGAGCTGGCGGCCGCCAACGGCTGGCCCAGCCGCCGCAGCGGCCCGGCGGTGGCGATTCTGCGCGCCGAGCGACTCAACGGCCAGGCGCCCGAGGGCGCGCGTCGCCCCGCCAACCTCGAGGACGCGTTCGTGGCGCTCACCGGGGAGGACATCGAGTGAGCGCGCAGGCGCAGGAGCTGACCGTCGGCGCCGACGCCTCCGCGCGGCGCATCCGCCGCCTGGAACCGGCGGCGCTCGCCGGCGTGATGAGCCGCGACGTGGCGATTTTCGGGCGCTACTGGCGGGCCACCACGTTCTCCTCGATCGTGCAGCCCACGATCTACCTGCTCGCCTTCGGGCTCGGCTTCGGCGCGCTGACCAAACACGTCGACCACGTGCGCTACATCGACTACGTCGCCACCGGCGTGGTCGCCACCGCGGTGCTGTTCTCCTCGGCGTTCCCCGGCATGTTCAACACGTTCGTGCGCTGGCAGTTCCAGCGCACCTACGACGCGATCCTCGCCGCGCCGGTGGACGTGGAGGAGCTGATCACCGCCGAGGTGCTGTGGATCTCGCTGCGCGCCGGCGTGTACGGGATGGCGCCGCTGCTCGTGGGGATCGCCTTCGGCCTGCCGCCGAGCGCCGGGATGCTGCTGGTGCCGTTCATCGGCTTCGTCACCGGCTTCGGCTTCGCGGGCTTCGGCGTGACGATCGCGGCGGTGGCGAAGACGATCGACAACTTCAACTACGTCACCTCAGCCGTGCTCACGCCGATGTTCCTGGTAGCCGGCACCTTCTTCCCCGTCGCCGCGCTGCCGGCCGGGCTGCGCGCGATCGCCGAGGTCAACCCGCTCTACCACTGCGTGCAGCTCGTGCGCGACGCGGTGCTCGGCAGCCTCGGTCCCGCCGACCTCGGCCACGCCGCGGTGCTCGTGGCGTTCGCGCTGTTGATGTGGCGCGTGGCGATCTGGCGGCTGGGCAGACGGTTGATCGACTGAGCCGCGCCGGTAGGGTATGCGCCAGCATTTGCGGCCCCCATGCCACCGGCCGCGTGGCCGCGCGCCGTCCGGCGCCTCCGTTAGCTTGGCTGCCGGCACATGCTCGCAGCCGATACAGCACGTCTCTCAATCGATCCGACCACAGCCTGGTGCGAGCAGCTCACCCACAAGCACCTGGTGCCGTCTGGACAGATAGACCGGCAATCCGATCGCATCGCGATTTACCGCGACGAGGAGCACCATGAGGCCCTGGCGCTCGTGTTCCCGCTGGCCAAGCGCGTCCTCTCCGAGCACGTGGCGGATGGGCGCGCCGGTGGGTTTCAGCTCGTGGTGGGTGGCGGCCACGCGTCGTATCGGATAGTGGCCGTCGGGGCGCATCATGCGCAGCCGACGCGGATATCGGCATTCCCAACCTGGATGCCCGCGTATCCACGGACGGCTTTGGTCCCTCGAGCGACGATGCTCCTGCCGTTTCGCTCAGAGCACGATCTGCGTGTCGCCTTTCAGGCCTGCCACGACGCGATCTACAAGGCGATGGCCAACGATCCCGCGGCGACGTTCGACCTGGTGCTGCTCACGCTCGCGGCTAAGGTGCTGGACGAGCGCGGTCCGGCCGACGGCGTACGAGTTCGCCACCGTGCGCCCGGAGTCCGCCGACGCCCGGCGCGCACGCTTTCTCGATCTGCTCGCAAGCGCTCACGAATGGCTTGACGGCCACAGGGCCGCAGGCGGCGGGGTACCCGATGTGAGCGCCGCGTTGGCGGCGCGTCTGCTCGAGCTGTTTCAGGACTTCTCGCTGACCTTGACAGCCGAATCGGCTGGCGGGACGGACATCCTCGGCACAGCGTACGAGGCGATCGTGGGTGCAACATTCAGGGGCGAGTTGGGCTCCTACTTCACGCCGCGAACGATCGCGGATTTCATGGCACAGATGCTGGACGGGGAGATCAGACGCGTCCTCGATCCCGCATGTGGCAGCGCGGGACTGCTGCTCGCGCTGCATCGACGTCGGGACGCGGCTCGCCGCGATGCGGTCGAATACTTCGGCAATGAGCTGAACCCACGAATGGTGCGCGCCGCAAAGGTCAACTTCCTGCTCCACGACCTCGACCCCAAGAACATCCTCGCCGGAAACGGCCTGGAGCTCGATCGCATACTCTTTGAGACCACCGATGTCGAAGTCTCATCGGGGTTTTGGTGTGACGCCATCTCGAGCGGACCGTTCGACGCGGTCGTGGCGAACCCGCCGTTCGCGGGACACGAGACCTCTCATCCCCTGCTCGAGCGCGTCGAGACGGCGGCGAAGCCCAACGGGGCTCTGCGGTCCCTGAATCGCACACTCCCATTCATCGAGACGATCGTCGCGTCGCTGCGTGACGGCGGCACAGCGGCGCTGGTGCTCCCCACCAGCGTCCTGAACGCCGAGGAGGATTCGTTTGTGCGCCTCCGCGCGCTCCTCTTGGCGCGCACCGAGATTGTCGCGATCGTGGGGCTGCCGGAGAAGGCGTTCGTCCACACCGATTGTGGGGTGCACGGCGTTCTGCTCTTCGTGCGGCGCACAGCGAAGCCTCGGCAAGATTACGACGTCTTTGTCGACTGGGCCCGTCACTTGGGATACGACCGTCTCGGCCGGATGCGGCGTGAGAACGACTTCCCCGCCATCGGCGAGCGTTTTCGAATGCCGACCTGGCCTGAGAGCAACCGCTTTCGCGTGCGGGAGCTCCGCGATGCCGGGCGCTGGGATCCGGCGTGGCTGCACGTCTCCCGGTCGCTGCCCGACGCAACCGGAGCAAACGGCCAATTTGTCGCACTGACTGAGCTTTTGGACGTTCGAGATGCGAGGTTCAGCCGCCGCGAGATTAATGACGACGACCTCTATCACTTCTTTGAGGTGGCGGACACCGACCTGCAGGCCGGCACAGTCAAGTCGGTACAGGTGGCGACGGGGTTCGAGCTTCGTAAGAAGGGTCGCATCAAGAACCGTGTACGCACCGGTGACATCCTCCTGCCCAACCATCGTGACTCGCTGATCGCCAAGAGCGCTCCGACCGGTCGCAGCGCGGTGATCGTAGACGAGGCACACGACGGCGTGCTGACGACCGATCGCTTCCTGGTGCTGCGTCCGAAGTTGAGCCGAATGTCCTGCTCGCGCTGTTGAACTCGGCGGGAGTGCGACGGCAAATCGTCGCGCAGTGCCGCGGGGCGGCGTCGCTTGACATCCGCGATCGCACCCTCCAGGCCGTTTTGGTGCCACTGGAGTTGATCGACTCATCCACCAGCAAGCAGTTGAGCGCGGCGATGGCGCGCATTCGCGATCTGCGCCAACAGCTCGCCGACGAGACGCAACGCCTCAGTGAGACGATTGAGAAGCCGTTCGGGGCAAGCGGCGTGGACTACAGACCAACGGGCTGGAGCCAGCTCTAGCGCGGGCTAGGGAAAGAGGTCGGCCTTGGTGAGCCACACCGCCATCGCCCACGCCTCGTCGAAGCGGATGCTCGCCATCGTGAGGCCGTGGGCGCGGCAAAGCTCACGAAACGCCTCTCGCGTCGGTGGGCGCTCGACGAGCAGGATCCACATGAGCGCCGCTTGGGCGGTCGCGAAGCTGAGTCCGCCGAGTCGGTGGGATGCCCGCTTGACGACGTTGCACCGCCGGCACAGCAGCTGCAGGTTGTCGAGTCGGTCGGCCTCCGATGGATCCCGTCCCGCCTTGACGTAAGAATCCTTACCCTCGATGTGGTCGACCTCGATGTGGATCCGGCTAGCGCACCGCGCACACCTGCCGTCCTGCGCGTAGAACCAGTCGATCACATGGCGCATGGCCTGCCGGGGCGGATACCGCGCCTTGATGTTGTCGTTGGACGCGAGGCTCGTGCCGACCTGAGGAGGATTGAGCTCCCCCCAAGACCGCGACCGCAACCTCCTGCCACGTCACGATGCCCTTGGCGACGATCGTGTCGAGGAGACCGCGCCAGCTTGCGTCGTCCCAACTTGGGTCCGGTCCCCTGAAGATCGGCCGCCGTCCGTTTGCAACTAACCAGCTGATTATCTTGTGGACCTGGCCCCACGTCACGCCCGCGGCGAGCAGGCCGGCCACGGGAAGTCGCTCAAGGTGCTCCTCATCGGTGTATCCGAGCGCTTCGAGCTTTTCGTAGGTCGCCGGCGTGAGACCGGGAATGAAGGGATTCGTCATGCACGGATTGTTCGCTGCGGGCGGTTCTTTCCCTCCGAGGCCGGGTCAGTCGATCTCGACGGTGTGATCGCCGCCCGCGTGCACCGTGAGCGGGCGCTCCGCCGGTCGCGTCCAGGCAGCGGACGCGGCAGGCGCCGCGGGGAATGCCACCGCGATCTCCAACCCGCCCTCCGGCCGCGCGCGGGCGACGAGCGTCGCGTTGTGAGCGGTGGCGATCGCCTTGACGATCGACAGTCCGAGGCCGTGCCCGTCGCCGTGGTCGGTGCGCCCCGCGCCGCGCTGAAAGGGCTCCAATAGCCGCTCCACGTCCGCCGGGGCAACCGGCGCGCCCGTGTTGGCGACCGTGAGCACGGCGCGGGCGCGATCGCTCCCCGTCGCCACCTCCACGCCGCCTCCGTGCACGTTGTGGCGCACGGCGTTGTCCACCAGGTTGCGCACCAGCCGCTCGGCCAAACGGGGGTCGCCGCGCGTGGGCGCGGCGGCTAGCTCGGCGTGCACGCTGACACCGCGCAGCTGTGCCTCGGCCGCGACGGCGCGCAGGACCTCGGCTGCAAGCGGCGCCAGGTCGAATGGCTCGCGGCGCTCCAGCCCGCGCTCGCTTGAGGCGAGCGTCAGCAGCGCCTCCAGCAGCCGCTCCTGCTCCGCGCTCGACACCAGCACGCGCTCGCAGGCGTGGCGCAGCGAGTGCTCGCTGGCGTCGGGATCGGCCAGCGCCACCTCCAGCAAGGCCCGCTCCACCGTCAGCGGCGTGCGCAGCTCGTGCGAGGCGTTGGCCACGAATTGGCGCTGTGACTGGAAGGAGGCATCCAGCCTGGCGAGCAGCCCGTCGAAGGTGTCGCCCAGCTCGCGCAGCTCGTCGTCGGGGCCCTCCAGCGCCAGGCGCTCGTGCAGGTTGCTGGCGGAGATCGCGCGGGCCTTGCCGGTGATCGTCTGCAGCGGTCGCAGCACGCGCCCGGCCAGCAGCCAACCGAGCCCCATCGAGACGACCGCCATGATCGCCAGCGCGATCCCCGACTCGCCCAGCAGGTTGTTGAGTTCGGCGTTGCGCTGGCTGCGCG
>DATMMB010000319.1:0-3981 GCA_035569895.1 Solirubrobacteraceae bacterium
TCGTCTTCTCCGCGCACGGTGTCTCGCCGGCGGTGCACCAGGAGGCGCAGGACCGCAACCTGCGCACCATCGACGCGACCTGCCCGCTGGTGACCAAGGTCCATCGCGAGGCAGTTCGCTTTGCCCAGGAGGGCTACACGATCGTGCTGGTCGGCCACGACGGTCACGAGGAGGTCGAAGGCACGATGGGCGAGGCGCAGGAGCGGATCGTGCTCGTGCAGGACGAGCACGACGTCGATGCGCTGCAGGTGGACGACCCGGAGCGCGTCGCCTATGTGACGCAGACGACACTCGCGGTGGACGAGACCGCCGCGATCGTCGCGCGCCTTAGCGAGCGCTTCCCGAGCATCGTCGGACCCCGCACCGACGACATCTGCTACGCGACCACCAACCGCCAGGCGGCGGTGAAGCAAATGGCCGGCCACTGCGACCTCGTGCTGGTGATCGGCTCGCGCAACTCCTCCAACTCGATGCGGCTGGTGGAGGTCGCACGCGAGTTAGGCGCGGAGGCGCACCTGATCGACAACCGCGAAGAGGTGCAAGAGGAGTGGCTGGCGGGCAAGCGCGTGGTGGGCGTCTCCTCGGGCGCCAGCGCCCCCGACGAGCTCGTGCAGGATCTGCTCGACCTCTTCCGCGAGCGCGGCGTGCGCGATGAGGACATCTCCGAGCTGCACGTCGTGCGCGAGGACGTGCGCTTCATGCTCCCCAAGCCGATCCGCGAGGCCATCGCGGCGGGCGATGGGCGGGCGGGATCCCATTCTTGCGCACACTGATCGTCTCAGACCTGCACCTCGGGGGCAGGGCGGGCGTCGACCTGTTGCGAGCGCCCGCACCGCGCGCGGCGCTGCTTGAGGCGCTGCAGGACGACATCGATCGTCTCGTGCTGCTCGGCGACGTGCTGGAGCTGCGCCACGGCCCCCGCCACGAGGCGCTGGCCGCGGCGCGTCCCTTCTTCGAAGAGCTCGGGCGGGCGTTCGCCGGCCGCGAGGTGGTGGTGCTCGCCGGCAATCACGACCACGCGCTGATCGAGCCGTGGCTGGAGCGCCGCAGCGAGCTGCCGGCCGCCCCGCCGCTGGGGTTGGAGCAGCGCATCGAGCCGTCCGCCGCCTCCACGATGCTGGCGCAGCTGGCCGCGTGGGCCGAGCCGGCGCGCCTCACCACCGCCTACCCGGGGCTGTGGGTGCGAGAGGACGTGTACGCCACCCACGGCCACTACCTCGACTGCCATCTCACGATCCCCACCCTGGAGCGCCTGGGGATTGGCACGATGGGTCGGATCATGCGCCGCCCCGCCCGCGACTTCGCCCGCCCCGACGACTACGAGGCGGTGACCGTGCCGGTGTTCGCCTGGGTCGACGCCATCGCCCGCCAGGCCCCCACCGGCGACGCGCTCAACGGCGGGCTCACGGTGCGCGCGTGGAAGGCGTTCGGCGGCGGTCACGGCCGGGCGGGACGAGCCGCTGGCTCGCCCGCAGCGAACGGCGAGCCGCCCGCTGACGTGAGCGACGGCCGCGGCGCAGCGATGCGAGTGGTGACGCGCGCGCTGCGCGACCGTTTCCTCGCCAGCGCGTTCCCGCTCGGGGTGGCGGCGCTCAACCGCGCCGGCTTCGGCCCCTTCAACGCCGACCTCTCCCCCGGCGAGCTGCGCCGCGCGGGGCTGCGCGCGATGGGTGAGATGGCATTGCGTCTCGGCCTCGGCGATGCATACGTGGTGTTCGGCCACACCCACCGCGCCGGCCCACTGCCCGGCGACCGCGATGGCGAGTGGCGCAACGCCGGCGGCGCGCGCCTCGTCAACACCGGCTGCTGGACCTACGACTCCTACTTCCTCGGCTCCGCGCCCAGCGACAATCCCTACTGGCCGGGAAGCTGCGTGATCGTCGACGACCACGGCCCACCCGTGGTAAGGCGGCTGCTGGCGGAGCATACGCGCGCGGAGCTGGCGCCGGCATACGCCTGAGCGACCCTGCCGCCCGGCTGCGCTGCCCCGCGTCAAGCATCGGACGCAAGCCCCGGCGTGAAGCACGTCGCCAGGCACTTCACGCCCTCCCCCACCTCCAGCTCCAGCACACCGGCGGTGTGGCGCTCGTGCTCGATCAGCGGGTATGCGCCGGGGTGCGTCACCGCCAGCTCCGCGCCGTTGACCCACACCGAGCCCCGCCCGTCGAGCACCGCCCACACGCCGCCGGCCTCGTACGGGCCGCTGTAGGCGCCCTCGCGGTCCTCGCTCTGCGGCGCCAGCCGCGCGTCGGGCGCGTCCTCGGGGCGCAGCGGCGCCAGCGGCTCGCGCTCGACGCCGAGCAGCTGTTGGATCGCCAGCTCGGTTTCCGTGTACCCGCCCTCGCCGTAGTGATAGTCGAACAGGATGCCCCGCCCGCCGAACAGGTAGCGCGCCGGCCAGCCGGCGTTCTCATACTCCTGCCACATCTCCAGATCGGGGTCGAGCAGCACCGGGTAGTCGACGGCGAGCCGGGCGACGGCGGCCTCGGCGGCGGCGCGCTCGCGGGCGGGCGGAAAGCCGGGCGAGTGGATCCCTACCACCACCAGCCCGTCGGCGGCGTAGCGTTCGTGCCACGCCTTTATGTAAGGGAGCGTGCGCAGCGAGTTGGGGCGGCAGAAGTCCCAAAACTCGATCAGCGCCGGCTGACCCCGCAGGCGGTCGAGACGCAGCGACTTCACGTTCACCCACTTCAGGTGCGTGAGGAACGGCGGGGCGGGGATCGTGTCGACGGGGGCGCGCACCCTGCGAGCTTAGAGTGCGCACGCCAACAGCTTCTGCCCCGCCACAAGGGCCGGCTTCGCCGGCCCGGGCCAGGTGTCGACACCGCGGGGGGCCGGGAGGGGGGGCCGCCCCCCTCCCGCTAGTTATCCGCCCCTAACCGGTCCCACATGTACAGCTGGATGCACTCGTTGGCGAGCTCCTCGGCGCGCTCGCGCGAGAGGCGGGGGAGCACCGCGTCGAGCGCTTGATCCTCGGCGACGCCCTCCTGGAGCGCCTCCTCGCCGCGGAAGCCGGCGGCGATCTTCAACGCCTCGCGGCGGTTGTCGCCGAGGCTATGGAAGACGCCCTGCAGGAATGCGGTGTTGGCGATCGGCTGCCCCACCTCCAGCGAGGCGTGCCAGGCGGCGAGCAGTTGCAGGTCCTCGTCGTCGAGGTCGGCGATCGTTTTGGCGTAGTGCACCGACAGCTCCTGGTCGGGGATGTCGTCGACCCACGCTCTCACCACCTCGCCGACGAGCTGGCGGCGCGCCTCGCGACCGACCGACTCGGCGATCACCCTGATCGCGTCCTTCGGCTCGATGAAGCAGAGCGGCATCGAGGCAGACTGTAAGAGTCGGGGAGGACGGCTTTTTTAGAACTGCAGCGCGTCTGCGGCGCGGGCCAGCGTCTGCGCGTCGGCGGCCTCTCCCGGCACGCCCAGCGTCGCCCGCTCGCCGGCGCCCCAGTTGGCGAGCGCGAGATCGAGCGCCTCGATCGGCACCGCGATCGCGCCCGCCAGGTCGCGTGCGCGGTGCTCCAGATGGTGCTGCTCGCCGATCCCGAACACCCGCTTGGCGGCGGTCGTGGCGAGGTCACCGGGGCCGGGGCCGATCGCGTTGCCGAGCCACAGCGTGTCGGCGCGCAGCTCGCACAGCCCCAGGCAGCCGAGCGTCACCAGCAGCTCGTAGCGCCCCATCCGCGCGAGCCCGGGGAGCGTCAGCCGTTCGAAGACCCGCTCGAAGCGTCGCTGCGGGCTCCAGGTGGCATCGCCGAGGAACGCCGTCATCTGGGACCCGGCGCGCGCGGCCCACTGCAGGTAGGCGCCCAGCGTCGCGTCGCCGCGGGCGGGGTCGTGCGAGGTGCGGGGCCCGAGCGGGACGCCGTCGAGGTCGGGCAGCTCACCGGCGCGCCAATCGGTCTGCAGCGCGGCGCGGATGCCGAGGAACGGGTCGGGACGCTCGACCTGGGCGCCGGCGAGGTGGGCACCACCAACGCCGACA
>DATMMB010000320.1:0-4829 GCA_035569895.1 Solirubrobacteraceae bacterium
GGGCGATCGTGCGCTGCACGTGCGCCTCCACCAGCCGCGAAGCCTGCCCCACCAGATCCGCCGCCTGCGCGGGCCCCAGCTGCGGGGGCACCGGCGGGGTGGCGACGCCCAGCGAGGCGAGCTGCTCGATCAGCCGCTCCACGGAGGCCGCTTGCGGGCGCTCGTGCACGCGGTACAGACACGGCACCTCGCGGGTCGCCAGCTCCCGCGCCACCGCCTCGTTGGCGGCGATCATCAGGTGCTCGATCAGCCGGTGCGACTCGGTTTGCACCCTGCTTCTGATGTCGCTCACTTCCCCCTGCTCGTCGAACGCGAGCTCCGGCTCCTGCGACTCGAGCGTGAGCGCCGCGCCATGCGACAAACGCGCGCGCGCCAGCGCCGCGGAGGCCTCGCGCGCCGCCGCAAGCGGCTTCCCCCACGGCGCGCGAGCAGGCTCGCGGGCGGCGAAGACGGCGTCCACCCGGTCGTAGTCGAGGCGCTGGTCGGAGCGGATCACGGAGCGATAGAACGCCGTGCGGCGCACCCGCGCCGAGCTCAGCTCCAGCTCCATCTCCACCGTCACCGCCGCGCGGTCGTGGCCGGGCAGCAGCGAGCACGCGTCGCTGGAGAGCGCGTCGGGCAGCATCGGCTCCACCGCGCCCGGCACGTACACGCTGGTGGCACGCTCGCGCGCCTCCGCGTCCAGCAGCGAGCCATCGCGCACGTGGGCGGACACGTCGGCGATGTGCACCCACACGCGCACGGCGCCGTCGTCGAGCCGCTGCGCCGACACCGCGTCGTCGAAGTCGCGTGCGGTGACGGGGTCGATCGTGAACGTCGCCAGCTCGCGCAGGTCGCGCCGCGCGGGGGCGCCCACCGCCACTCGGGGGCTCTCCGCCGCGGCGCGCGCCGCGTGCTCAACGGCAGGCTCGAACCGCCGCGCGAGGCCGCGGTCGCGCATCAGCTGCTCGATTGCCTCCCGCGCGGTTTCGCGCCGCTCGGGCGGCCACACCGCGCGCTGGCCGATCTCCGATCGGTCGCTCGACCGACGCGCGCCGCGCCCGTCCCTGCCGGGCGCGGCGCCGCCCCCGCTGTCGCGTCCGCCGCGCCCGCCTCTCCCACCGGACGCGCCGCCGCCCCGGCTGTCGCGTCCGCCGCGTCCCTCGCCGCGCGGCCCGCCCCGGTGGTGGCTCACCTGACTTTGGCGGCGAGCGTGCGCAGCGCCACCGCGAGACCGTGGGGGGTGTCGACGAGCGACGGCGACACCTTCACTTCGGGCGTCAGCCCCGCCCCCTCGTGCACGCCGCCGCCGCCGAGGTTGTGGCCGTTGGGGGTGAAGTACTCCCCGACGGTGATGTCGAGCGCACCGCCGTTGGCGAGCGGCTGCTCCTCCTGGAACACGCCCTTGCCGAACGTGTGCGTGCCGATGACCGTCGCGCGGCGGTGGTCTTGCAGCGCGCCGGTGAGGATCTCCGCGGCGGAGGCGGTGTTGCGGTCGACGAGCACCACGAGCGGGATCGACGCGGGGATCGCGCCGCCGAGCGCGCGCAGCACCTGCGTCGGCTGCACGCGCCCGCGCGTGGTGACCACCACCGCGCCGCGCGGCAGGAAGATCGATGCGATCAGCTGCGCCTCTTCCACCAGGCCGCCCGGGTTGGAGCGCAGGTCGAGCACGAGCCCGCGCACGTGTTCGCGCTGCAGCTCGTTCTCCACCGCTTCCAGCACTTCGGCGTGCGCGCCGGCGCTGAACTCGGCGAGCGCCACCACCCCCAGCTTGACGCCGTCGACGAAGGGCGTCAGCGACGCAACCACCGGCTGGGAGATCGTGGTGCGCGTAAGCGTCACGGTGCGCGTGCGGAGGGAGAAGGGGGGAGGATGCCCGCCCTTCCCCGCGCCGGGCACAGCGGCCCCGCCGGCGGCGACGCTTCTGCCCGCGGGCGCCGGCTGTTCGACGCGCAGCGTCACGTCGGTGTCGGACGGCCCTTTGACGAGGTCGGTCGCCTTGTCCTCGGGCACGCCGGCGAGCGAGCGGCCGTTGACGGCGACGATCACGTTTTCGGGGTGCAGGCCGGCGCGCGCGGCGGGCGAGCCGTTGAACACCTGCACGATCCGCAACCCCCGTGGGTCGGGGTTAACCTCGACGCCGATGCCGCTGAAGCTGCCGGGATGGTCGAATTCGCCGAGTTCCTTCGCCGTGAGGTAGTGCGAGAAGGGGTCGTTCAGGCTGGCGACGGCGCCGGCGATCGAGGCGTTGGCGAGCTGCGCGGTGCCGATCGGGCGGTAGTAGTCGTTGTGGATGCGCGCGAGCGCTTCGTCCACCACGCGCGTGGAGCGGTTGGCGACGAACACGCGCTGCATGAACCCCGGCAGGTCTTCGGGGTGCCCGCCCCACCAGATGCCGAACGCCACCAGCGCGAGCAGCGCCACCACCACGACCGCGAGCGCGGCGATGAATGCAAGCGGCTGTCGTCGGCGGTCGCCCATCCCCCCAGCCTACGAGGTCGCCCCCACGGCACGCCGCGCCAAGGACCTATCCCGGTAGAGGACGTGCGTCCGGGGCGTTCTCTGGCCAAGCAGGGCAAGGACGCAGGGGCGAAGACGTGGCAGCGCCACATCGAGCCCCGAGGACGCAGCCATGCGCCGGCCAGAGGGCGCAGCCGGGCGTGCGGACCTACCGGGATAGGTCCTTAAGTCGAATAAGGTAGGCCGATGGCGAGCGTCGCCACCACCACCGTCCCCGCCAACGGCCTGCCCGTCCACCGCGTCGCCGTGCAAGGCACGCGCGCGCTCACCGTGCTCGTGGCGTTCGACGCCGGCGCGCGCACCGAGCGCCCGCAGGAGAACGGGATGGCGCACTTCCTCGAGCACCTCGTGTTCAAGGGCGGCGAGAAGTACCCGACGTACACCGACGTCAACGAGACCGCCGAGCGGCTGGGGGGCGTGCTGAACGCCTACACCTCCCACGACCTCGTCGCCTTCCACATAACGGTGCGCGCCGAGAGCGCGCCGGCGGCGATCGACCTGCTGAGCGACTTCGTCGGGCGTCCGCGGATCGACCCCGAGGAGCTCGACCGTGAGCGGGGGGTGGTGATCCAGGAGATCAACCGCGCCTACGACCAGCCCTCGACGGTCGCCGAGTATCTGATCGACAGGGCGGCGTTCGGCGAGCATCCGCTCGGGCGCACGGTGCTGGGGCCGGAGGAGCATCTGCGCGGCTTCACGCGCGAAGCGATCGTCGCCTTCCGCGAGCGCCGCTGGGCGGGGCCGCGCGGCGGCGCGTTCCTCGTCGGCAACCTCGACCACCTGCCGCCCGAGGCGCAGCTGCACGAGCTGTTCGCCCGCTTCCCGTCGCTCGGCAAGCCGGAGCCGTACGTGCCGGCGCCGGCGTTCGCGCCGCATACGCTGGTGGAGGAACGCGACACCAACCAGTCGCACCTGCGCATGATCTACCGCCCCGCCGTGGACGTGGGCGATCGCCGCCGCCGCGCGGCGCTCGCGATCTACTCGACGCTGCTCGGCGGCTCGATGGGCTCGCGGCTGTTCGACGAGATCCGTGAGAAACGGGGCCTCTGCTACTCGGTGTACGCGCTCGACCACGCGTTCGCCGACGTGCCGATCCTGCAGCTGGGCTCGGGCCTGGACTCCAGCAAGTGCATCGAGGCGTACACGCGCATGCGCGAGATCGTCGACGAGCTGCGCGCCGAGGGCCCCCGCGAGGAGGAGGTCGCCCGCGCGCGCGCCTACGCCGCCGGCCGGTTGGTGCTGGCGTTCGAGAACACGAACGCCGTCGCCCGCTACGCGGCAGGCCAGGCGATCGTGTTCGGCGAAGACATCGACCCCGACGCCGCGATCGCCGCGCTCGACGCCGTCACTTTCGAGGAGGTCCGCGAGGTCGCCGCCGGCATCACCGAGAGCCTTGCGGTCGCCTGCGTGGGGCCGCACGGGGCGGAGGAGTTCTGAAGCGCCCGCGCGCGAGCGTCTCCACCAACATCACTCCCAACATCACTCGCGACGGACTCCAACCGATGCCGGCCGAAGGACGAAGCAACGTCAGCCAATCGCCACCATGCGGTCGATCGGCACCCGCGCCTGCTCGGCAATCTCCGGGGGAACGCGCACCTCGTACCGCATGTCCCGGAGCGCGTCGCGCAGCTTGGGGAGCGTGATCATCTTCATGTACACGCAGCTCGCCTCCGCGTTGGCGGGGATGAAGTCGACGTCGGGCGCGGCCATGCGCAGCGGATAGAGCATCCCCGTCTCGGTTGCCACCACCACCTCTCGCCGCTCGCCCACGACGCTCTCGCCAGCAGCGCCATCGCCATTCGGCATCGTGGCGCCGCCCTCACCGTCCACCCACCGCTCAACGCCCGCGGCCGCCCCGGCCGCCGCCAGGTGCTCGGCCTGCTCGGCGTACTTCAGCATCCCGCCGGTCGAGAGCATGTGCACGCCCTCGGCGGACACATCGCCGGCGGCGACGTACTCCATCACCGAGGTGGTGCAGCCGCACTCGGGGTGGATCAGGAAGTCGGCGCCGGGGTGCGCAGCGCGCGTGGCCTCGATGTCGGCGGGGCGGATGCCGGCGTGCACGTGGCACTCGCCGTCCCACACGTGCATCCGTTTGCCGAGCTCCTTCTCCACGTACGCGCCGAGCCACATGTCGGGGCCGAACAGGATCTCGGTGTCGGGGCCGTGGGTGTCGTAGATGTGGCGCACCACCTGCACGGCGTTGGCGGAGGTGCAGCAGTAGTCGCTGAGTGCCTTGATCTCGGCTGAGGTGTTCACGTACATCACGACCACCGCGCCCGGATGCTCGCTCTTCCAGGCGCGCAGCTGCTCGGGCGTGATCGAAT
>DATMMB010000321.1:0-10666 GCA_035569895.1 Solirubrobacteraceae bacterium
GCTTGATGGCATACACGTCTACCCGCTGCCCGAAATCCCCGTCAAAGGGTTGTTGGGCGCGAGCAAGCCAAACGCCAAAGGTGGAGACATCCTTTTCGACAGCACCCTGCCAGCCGCAGAGCAGCGCATAACGCTGCTGCATGAACTGAAACACATCATCGACGGTGGGCACGCCACCCGGCTCCACACGCGCGGCCGGCGCACCGGGGGCGAACAACTCTGCACCGACTTTGCGTTTCAAGTCCTGATGCCCGCCGCATGGCTACGGAACGACTGGAACAACGGCCAGCGCAATGCCACCGAATTAGCCGGGCGCTACCGAGTACCCATTGAAGCTGTCGAGCAACGTCTCCATGCCCTCGGACTCACCAAACACCGTCCGCAGGCATACCACCGGATCACCTGCCAATGGCACCCACAAAGTAAAAGTCAACGAAAGGAGTAACCAGCAATGGCACTAACACTCACAAAACAAGCTGACACGGAAGGGCCGGATACGGTCAAGCGCGCTGTGCTCTACTTGCGGGTAGCATCGGCAGACCCGCGCGATCAGCGCGAGGGTATCGCTCGACAACGTGAAGCCTGTCAGTGCGAGGCCGAGCGCCTCGGCGCCATGATCACGGACGAGTACATCGACGTAGGGGCCTCTGGCAATAGTAAAGGCCGCGCCGGGCTGCGGCGCCTGCTGAGGAGGATCGTGCGTCAGCCGGTCGAGTACGTCATCGCGCGGGACCACTCGCGGCTGGCGCGGAACCCCGTCGATCACGCAGAGTTCGACCGACACATCGACCGTGCTGGGGCGAGCCTGGTGGTGGCAGACGAACTCGCCGTGTCTGCCACTGTGATAACTGGTCTGCTGGGGAGGGCGTCATGACACTGACGCTTCCTGTAGGGCAGCAGCCGGGCGAGAGCACGACCGCGGTGCCGCCGGTCAAACGGGCTGTGATCTATCTGCGCGTGTCTTCGGCCGGGCAGGTCAACACCGACTACGACCCGGAGGGCCTATCGATACCGGCTCAGCGGCAGGCGTGCAAGCGTTACGCCGAGCGACAGGGAGCCGTGGTTGTGCGTGAGTACGTCGAGCCCGGCGTGTCCGGCGGCTCGCTGCTCAAGCGTGCGGCGTTTCGGCGCATGATCGATGAGATCGCCGAGCAGCGCGACGTCGACCTGGTGATCGTCTGGAGCGTCTCACGGTGGGCACGCAACCAGGAGGACCACTGGGTCGCCCGTGGCCTGGTAACGAAAGCCGGCGCGAAGCTGCTCTCCGTCAAGGAGCCCATCGGGGAGGAATCTTCGCACGGCATTCTGCTGGAGGGCGTCATGGCGGCCGCTGCGGCCGCCCGTCGCATCGAGATCTCCGAGGAGGTCAAACGCGGCATCAAACGCAAGATCGAAGTCGGCGGCACCAGCGGCCTGGCGCCGATCGGCTATCTGAATGTCCGCGAACCGCTGCCCCAAGGCGGCGAGGTCCGCACCGTGGCGATCGACCCCGAGCGTGGGCCGATGATCCAGTGGGCCTATGAGACCTATGCGACCGGGCTCTACAGCCTGGCCGACATTTCGCTGTTGCTGGAGGCACGAGGTTTGCGCCTCCGGGCGACTCGGCGTCGTGGCCCACGGCCGTTGAGCATCGGCAGGGTCCACAAACTGCTCTCCAACCCCTACTACGCCGGTTTCGTCGTTCATAAAGGTCGAACCTACGAGGGTCGGCACGAGCAGCTCGTCAGCCAGGAGCTCTTCGACAAGGTTCAGGCCGTGCTCGCCTCACACCGGCTATCCGGCGAGCGCGACCGCAAGCACCTGAACTACCTCAAGGGCACGATCCGCTGCGGCACCTGTGGCAGCCAGCTCGTCTACTCCCGCCACAACGGCAACGGTGGCATCTACGAGTACTTCGTCTGCCCCAAGAACCAGCGCGGGCAGTGCCAACAGGGCTACCAGCCCGTCGACCTGGTCGAAGCGGCCGTCGAGCAACACTACGCCACCGTTGGCCTCAGCGACGACGAACGCGAGCATGTCCGCGAGGCGATCACGAAAGACCTGAGCGACCGCATTGCCCTCGCCCAGCACGAGATCGACCGCTGCCAGGGCGTCCTAGAGCAAATCAAGGAGCGCGAGCGAAAGCTCCTGCACATGCACTACGAAGAGCGCATCAGCGACGAACTCTTCGACGACGAGCAGGCCGGTCTACGCCGCGAACGCCAGGAGACTGAGACACTGATGGGTCGCCTGAGCCTCAACCACGACGACGCCATAGCGACCCTCGACCTGGCCCTGGAGATCATCGGCGAAGACCTCCACGTCCTCTACCAGCGCGCCAACGACACGATCCGCCGGCTCATCAACCAGGCCATCTTCAAGGCCCTCTACATCTGCGACGAGGCCGTCATCGAGGACGAGCTCGCCGAGCCCTTCCTCCAGCTACGCACCCTCCACGCTGCCATCAGCGCCCCGATCAGCAACCACAGAGCCCAACTACGCGCCCGCTGCCCCGAAGACGCCAAGGGTCCCGACCCCTACCGGGACCGGGACCCTTTTCGCGTTGGTTCGAATAACGCAACTCTGGTGCGCCCGAGTGGACTCGAACCACCACGGAGAACAATCTCCACAAGGCCCTCAACCTTGTCAACGATAGCAAGATACGTCCGCCAGCGTCCAGATCGTCCGTTTTGTGCGGGATCGCGGACGCATCGGACGCATCGGACAAACTGACTTGGGCCAGAGATGGGCCACGGCGCGGTTCGGTCGGCGGGCCAGGAGAGCGCCCCCGAGCTGCCCATCATGGCGTCGGTAGCAGACAGAGGCCGACGTAGAGGCTCGACGGGAGCGCTGAGAGCGTGAGCCAGCCGATGCGGGAGCCCGGCTTGCCCGGCCATTCTCGCATCCCCCTTCGGGGGCTGCGGCCGGGGCTGCGACCGGCTCCGCATCGGGCGGGGCCACCCATCCAAAGGAGGGCGGCAATGTCCGCTGGACTCACATCCTCAGACTCGATGTTCTCTGTCCGCGTTACCCCGTGGCACGGTCTTGGGGCCGTGCTGGATCGGCCACCGGCGAGTGTCGCGGAGGCGATCGAGGCGGCGGGCCTCGGTTGGAGCGTCGTCAAGAAGCCGCTCGTGATCGACCGTGGCCCGGACTGGCAGCTCGACGTGCTGCGCTACAAGAAAGTGCGCGGCTACTACGCCACCGTCCGGCAGGACACCGACGATGAGCTCGGCGTCGTCGGCGAGCGCTACCGCATCGTGCAGAACCACGAAGCGTTTGCGTTCGTCGACCAGCTCCTCGGGAGCGCGATCCACTTCGAGACCCCCTCGCCACGAGCGTGAGCGGGTCGTCGCGGACGTCTAGCGCGTCCAAGGGGCGCTGGTTGTACCCCGCGGATGCCTCTATCCGCGGGGGCCGTCGCCCTCCACAGGTTGGCACGCCCACAGGCGTGCCGTCGGTCGGGCTCAGCGGCCCCCGGAAGGGGCTGTCCTCGTAACTGATTTCAGAGAAAGGCAGGTGCGTCATGGGTATCGCAGAGTCGAGCACGCCTACAGCGCCCGAGCAGAACAGTGAAACGCACGGGCATATCGTCATCGCTCACACCAACGAGGAGGGGACGCTTGTCAGCGGGACTTCGCGCAGCGATGGCTCCCGCGACGCGCTTCGCGCAGCGGGCTTTCGCTGGTCGCGTAATCTCGGGCTTTGGTACATGCGCCAGAGCCGCGGGTTCGCCCCGCGCCACGCGCGGATTGACATGCTCGCTGCAGCCCTGCGAGCTGCTGGTTTCACCGTGACGGTGGACATCGAGGAGTACGACCCGGCCAGCACCTTCCAGGCCCGGCAGGACGCCAGCGCGCAGCGCGCCGACGCGCACGCCGAGCGGGCTACCAGGGAGCGGGGGCGCTCCGACGCGCGCCACGAGACCGCTCGTGCGGCCGTGGCGATGATCCCGATGGGGCAGCCGATCCTCGTCGGCCACCACTCCGAGCGCCGCCACCGCCGTGACCTCGACCGCCACGATCGCAACATGCGCAAGGCGATCGAGCACGGCGAGAGGGCCGGTGAAGCCGCCCGGCGCTCTGAGTCCGTGCGCGCGGGGGCAGAGACCCGTGAGAGCCCCGTCGTGATGGGCCGTAGGGTCGCGCGCCTTGAGGCCGAGCAGCGCCAGCTCGCCCGGCTTCTGCGCAGCGCCACCGGCGAGTACGCCGAGCAACTGCGCGCACGTCAGCACGTCGTCGAGGAAGACCTTGCGTTTCTGCGGGAGGCGATCGAGCACAGCGGCGTCCGCGTCTACACCCGCGCCGACATCCAGAAGGGCGACCTCGTGCAGCTCCGCGGCCAGGGATGGCAGCTCGTCGTCAAAGTCAACCCGAAGACGGTCGCGGTCCAGACGCCCTACTCGTGGACAGACAAGTACCCCTACCACGAGATCACCGGCCACCGCCGCCCCGCGAGTGAGTCAGGCGGTGCAGCATGAGCCACCGAGCGATTCCACAGCAGCAGCGCGGGAGTATCGCGGCTTCGGGCGCTGGCCGGCGTATCGAGCGGCTGACAGTGCTCATCACCGAGCGCAACGCGATCGGCCAGGTGACGCGCGAGGTCGAGATCGAGCGGATCTTCAGCGATGGCTCCGAGCGGCAGACGACCGTGCGCGCCGTCGGCTATGACACTACGAGCTCACAAGCTCACCCGTCGATGGCGCTCCCACCCACCGAGGCGCGTGGCTACATCCGCCAAGCCGAGGAACAAAGGATGCTCGAACCGGCCATGATCGCCACGGGTAAGAGCATCCGCCTCGCGGTCACACAACTGTGTATCCCCGGCACGATCGACGTCGGACTCTTGCGCCAGCAGCGCGATTGGCTGTTGAGCCTCAACGCCGACTCGCCCGTTGAGCTCGCGCAGCCCCTCAGTGCAGGTGCCGATCATCTCGACGGGCTCGTGAACTTGCTCGACGCGATGCTCGACAGCGCCGAGGGATACCCGAGGCTCGGGGGAGGCCTCACCGAGTTCGCGGCCGGCAGCCCTGCGGACTGCGCCGCTCGCGCTCGCTGAGGCTCGCGCCTTGCGACCGGGCCGTTGCGGCTGCGAAGCGGCGGGCCGTGCCCCTCCCGATTTTCGCACGCTGCGCGTGCGCGGGCGTGGGGCAACGGCCCGCACACGGCGGGCCAGGACCCGTGAAAGGAAGGTGCGCCATGAGCGCCACCGCGACACCCGATCCGCCCGTCTGTGACCCCGCGCCGCGTGAGTGCGTGTCGTGCCTCGGACGGTACGTTGAAGACGAGACAAAGCGAGCCCGCGAACTCATCAGCGTTCCGCGGCCGGACGGGAGCGTGTTCGTCGTTGACCGTCTTGCGCGCACCGCCGGCGATGGGCGCGTGGTCGCGCGCATCGCGGCGAGCGAGCCGCCCGAGAACGCCCGCGTCATCGCCGAGATGTACCTCGCGGACGAGTGCCGGGGCCGCTGTCGTCGGCTGACTACGGACGACCTCCTACTCACTCGGCCCGTGCCCTCGCCGGCGAGCATCGAGAGCGCTGTGCTCCAACACACGCCGCTGCTCGACGGCGAGGGCTACTGCTTCGTGTTGCGCGAGCTTGTGGCTGGCCGCTCCGTGCCCGAGCTGCGCTGGGCACGCTCGCGTCTTCACGGCGAGCAAGAGTCGTCCGAGCTCGTGACGCTGCGCGAGGTTGTCGCGCGGCTGGAGGACTACGAGCCAGCCAGGGCGCTCACGATCGAGGCGCTTGCGGCCTACCGCGAGGATCCAAGCTGCTCCACCTGCACGCTCCACGACGAGCTGCAACGCCTCCAGGTAAGCACCCTCGTTCTGAATCGTGGGTTGCGCGAGGCGGTCCTTGCCGCCGTCAAGTACCGCGGCCTGAGCATGAGCGAGATCGCGCTGCGCTGCGGTCGCACCAAGCGCGATCGTTCAGGCGGGGTCAGCGGCGAGGCGAGCTGGCTCGCCCGCCGCATCGGCCAGGCACCCGAGGGCGGTGAGGAGCGCCCCTCTCCGTGGGCGCAGAGTGACGTGCTCGCGCTCATCGCGCGCGAGGGCCTGCGCATCTGCCCACGCGAGGTCGAACTGTAATCCCGGCCCGGCTGGCTACTCGATCAGATGGACCGGCAGGCCGCGGCTCCCCGCGTTGCGCGCGAGCGGCCCGTCGAGGGTCCACAACTCGGCATCCAGCTCCCGCGCGAGCGCGAGGTAGGCCGCGTCGTAGGCGCTACGCCGCCGCAGCTCGACCGCCGCACCGATCACTCGGGCGCCGTCACCGAGCGGGTGGTAGACGATCGGCATGGCCTCAAGCTCGGCCCATACCGCAGGGAGATCGTCCTGGTCGACCTCACCCATGCTCGTCTTGCGCGTCAGCGCGTTCGCGACCTCGTACCGAGCGAGCGCTGGCGCGTGCAGCTCGACACCCTCCCGCGCCCAGCGCGTGACACACTGGTTGACAGTCTCGCTCTCAGGCTCGAGCGCGACGAGCGCGTTCGCGTCGATGACGACTCGCACCGTCGCGCCGCTCAGGACGCTCGCCGCTCAAGCTCTGCGCGCCCTTCACGGACCAGCTCGACCGCGCCACGACCGGGCTTCATCCGCGAGCGCAACTCACTGAGGCGATCGAGCGTCGCAAGCGTGCTCTGCGCATCCCGCCCCGCGGGCAGGTGCTCGCGCAGGATGCGCTCGGCGGCGCTATCGACATCCTCGTGATGGCGTGCCGCGTCCTCGCTCAACCGCTCGAACGTCTCAGCCTCAAGTCGTACCTGCCGGGGCATCGTCGCCATCGCACCAACGAGTTTACCGCCGCTCCCCGCCACCGCCAGGGAAG
The DNA here is from genome assembly GCA_035569895.1 of Solirubrobacteraceae bacterium. Classification (GTDB taxonomy): domain Bacteria; phylum Actinomycetota; class Thermoleophilia; order Solirubrobacterales; family Solirubrobacteraceae; genus Palsa-744. Next base: position 6,808 of record DATMMB010000321.1, read on the forward strand.
TGTGGTGGTGCGGACGGCGACAACGGGGCACGCATCTAAACGGGCTCGAAGGCCAAGCCGCGCGGCAGACCAAGCCCCTGACGCCTGCACTTCGGTTCAGTCAGTCGCCCGCACAACCGCAGAGTCTCCCACAGGCGGATGCCGCGTGGGGCCGCCGCCCCCTCCAGCATCGCACGCCCGCCGGGCGTGCGGAGGTTCGGGCACGGCGACCCCGCGCGGGGCGGGGCGCACCCGACCAAGAAGGGAGCCGTGTCGCATGAGCGACGAAACGATCGCACGCCTCGAACGCGAAGCGTTGGAGGGCCGCGCGTTCCTGGACGTTGCCCCCTCAGACGTTCAGACGAGCGACTACCTGGCTGGACACGTGGAGGACGGTTACGTGACGACGATCCACAACGCCGGGCCGACCGTCGAGGTCTGGACCACCCTCGGGAAAAAGTACAGCTACGCGAGCGACGCAATTGTCCGGGTCACTCGCGATGCAAAGAGGGGGTGTTGAGGATGGCGGCGCCGAAGCCTCCGCGCAGCATTGAGCCGGACGTGCAGCGCCGCGCGCATACGCGCCCGCTGCGCGAGCTGGCCGACGACGAGCTGCACGCGCTCACGGAGCTGCCGACGGGTGCCTTCAAGGACGAGCTGCGCGTGCCGCTGCTCACGCTCGGCATCCTCGCCATCTACGAGGCAAACGAGCGCGACTACGAAGGCATTGAGCAGACGCAGGACTGAGGCTCACCCGGCCTCGCCTCAGCGCGGCTCGGCTGGAGGGTCCTCCTCGACACCGAGCGCCCGCTGCACCCACGCTACGTCGTGCCACGCGCCGAGCTTCCAGCCGATCCGCCGGTAAACGCCGACCGGCCTGAAGCCCATTGCTCGGTGCAGGCCGACGCTTGCCTCGTTCGGCAGCGTCATCCCTGCGAGCGCCATCCGGTAGCCGCGCGCGGCGAGCCGCGCGAACAGCGCCTCGTACAGTACGCGACCCGAGCCGGCGCGCCGCCGACCCTGCTCGACGTAGACGCTGACCTCGCACGCGAAGCGGTAGGCCGCCCGCTTCTGATGCGGCCCGCCATATGCGTAGCCGACGACGCGGCCCTCTTCTTCAAGCACGACCCATGCGTGCGTGCGCGTCGCTGCCGCAATACGCTCGGCCATCTGCGCGGGTGTCGGCGGCTCGGCCTCGAAGCTGACGGCCGTCTCGCGCACATACGGCGCGTAGATCGCCGCGCACGCCGGCGCGTCGTCCTCGCTCGCATCTCTCACGGTCGCACCGGACACCCCGGTCGCAGCATACGCGCGGGCGAGCGGGCAAGACGTTCGTCTCAGAGCGCCACGCGCGCGAGCGCATCTGGATAGCGTGCTGGCCGCGATCGTGGCGCTGGCCCTCGCGTGGTCTCGCGCCCGGCTCCGCGCAGGCGGGGAGCGCGCGGCGGAGGAGGTTACGTGCGCGGGCTTCGCCCGCTGTGAGCGCGCCAGCCTGACGGCCGGCGCTCGGATCGACCCCTGGTGCTGTCGCGCCTGGCTCGGCCTACGGTCTGCTCGCGGCTGCTTCGCCTTCGGCTTCGCAGACCGCGCGGCCCGGCCGCTCCGCGACCGACCCGACGCATCCCTCCGGCCTCACGCGCTACGCCACACCAGCCGCCTACGGCGGCCTGCGGCTCCGCACACGGCGCACAGCACCAAAGGCCGAACAGACTAGATGCACGGCTGTGCCCGGACTGTGCGACGACTTTGCAATTCGTTGTCCGTTTTCGGCCGCTCACGGTCAATAACCCATGTGATGACCGCAGCCAGCATCGCCGCCGGGAAAGGCGGGGGGTACGCCCGATATCTGGAGGGCAAGACGATCGAGCCCGAGCGCGGCGACTACTACCTCAGCCCCGAAGGCGAGCCCACGCAGGCGCCGGGCCAGTGGCTCGCGACGCCAGATACGCTCGCCCGGCTCGGGATCGAGGGCGCGAGGGTAGACGGTCCTGAGTTCATCGCGCTCATGGAGGGACGCCACCCACGCACCGGCGAATGGCTCAGACGCGAGGGCTCCAATGGCCGACGTGGCGGCGGGATCGACCTGACCTTCTCAGCCCCCAAGTCGGTGTCCGTGGTGTGGGCGCTCGGCGACGAGCACGAGCGCCGGGAGATCGAGGCCGCGCACGCCGCCGCCGTGACCGACGCGATGGCTCATCTGACCGAGACGGTGCCGACCGTGCGCCGTCGCTACGACGGCCAAGTGGTCGAGGAGCGCGCCGTCGACCTCGTTGCCGCGGAGTACCGGCACACCACCGCGAGGGGGGTCATGGAGGGCGACGCGCCCGACCCGCAACTCCACAGTCACGTCGTCATCACGAGCGCGATCCGCGAGGACGGCAGGCTCGTCGCTGTCGCCTCCAGACCGATCTTCCGCTCCGCACGGGAGGTCGGCGCGTACTATCGCTCCGCGCTCGCGCACGAGCTCGCCGAGCGCGGCTACAAGATCGAACGTGGCACCGGCAAGGAAGGCCGCTACTTCGAGATCCAGGGCGTCCCACGCGGCATGTTGGACGCCTTCTCCCAGCGCAGCCGCGAGGTCGCCAGGGCCGCCGAGCGGTTCCGCGCGAAGTGGGGCCGAGCGCCGGAGCGCGGGGAGCTGCGCCAGCTCAAGTTGGAGAACCGCAAGGCGAAGGTGCTCGTCACCAAGGCCGACCTGCAGCTCGTGTGGAACGAAACCGCCGCGCGCTTCGAGGCCCCGACCGAGCGCAGCCCGAGTGAGGCTGAGCGCGTTCTCGAGAATCGCCGGCCACTCGCCGATCGCGTCGAGGAGCGACTGACCGAGCGCGCTGCGACCTTTGAGCCCCGCGAGCTGCGTGCCGTCCTCTTGGAGCAGTCCGTCGGCGACCTCTCACCCAGGGAAGCGCTCGCGTTCTCAAAGACGATGATCGCCGAGCGGCGTGTCCTGCCACTGGAGGGCGGACTGATGACGACCTTGACGGTTCGCGCTCGTGAGGAGGCGATCGAGCGACGGTTCACCGTGCTCGCGCAGGACACCGGCCGGGACGTCGGAGAAAGCGCTCGCACGATCGCAAGCGACGAGCTCGCCGAGCGAATCGGCGGCCGCCTCACAGACGAGCAAGCCAACGCGCTGCAGGTCATCACGGGCGCGGAGCGCGGAGCGATCCTTGTCGGCCCTGCCGGGACCGGCAAGGGCGTGGTGATCGACGCTGCCGCAAGGGCCGAGCAGCACACCGGACATCGCACGCTGGGGATCGCGGTGTCAGGGTCCACCGCACAACGCCTCGGCTATGACAGTCCGGCGCTGGCCGGGCAGACCCTCACGCTGGACGCGCTCGTGTCCCGCGTCGAGCGGGGCCAGCTCGACATCGACCACGCTACGACGGTCTACTTCGATGAGGCCGGGATGGCCGACACCGACCGCCTGAACCGGCTCACGGATGTCGTGGAGCGCACCGGGTCAAAGCTCGTCGCGATTGGCGACGCGGCGCAGCTCCCCTCGATCGGCGCCGGCGGCATGTTCGAGCGGCTGACCCGTCTCGCGCCGAGTGCGGCGCTATCGAACATTCGCCGCACACTCGACCCGGCCGAACAGCGCGCATGGGCAGACCTCCGCGCCGGCCGCTCGGACAGGGCGATGGCGCACTACCACTCCCGCGGGCAACTCCACATGGCAGACACTCGCGACGAGGCAGTCGAGCAGGCCGCTCGCGCGTGGGCGAAGCTCACCGAACGCCACGACCCCAGCGAGGTCGCGTTGATATCGGACTCCTCAAACCAGGAGATCCACCGCCTCAACGCCCGCGCGCAGCACTTCCGCGCCCAGCGCGGCGAACTAGGCGAGCTGGAGGTCCAAGTGCCGGGTGTTCACTACGGTGTC
>DATMMB010000322.1:0-3168 GCA_035569895.1 Solirubrobacteraceae bacterium
TATCCGGCCGGCGCCGATGCGCCCGCCAAGGTGTGGCCCGCGGTGGCGCGCATCGACAACGTGTACGGCGACCGCCACCTGGTGTGCACCTGCCCGCCGATGTCGGCCTACGAAACGGCCGACGTTCGGTAAGCTGCGCGCTGCGAAATCAGCCCCTCTCCCTCAGGGAGAGGGGTTGGGGTGAGGGTGGTACTGCCATGCAATACGTTTACACCATGCGGCGGGTCAGCAAGACCGTGCCGCCCAAGCGCCAGATCCTGAAGGACGTCTCGCTGTCGTTCTATCCGGGCGCCAAAATCGGCGTGCTCGGCCTGAACGGTTCGGGCAAATCCAGCCTGATGCGGATCATGGCAGGCGAGGACGCGAACTTCGACGGCGAAGCGGTGCCGATGCCGAACCTGAAGATCGGCTATCTGCCGCAGGAGCCGCAGCTCGACGCCACGCGCAGCGTGCGCCAGAGCGTGGAGGAGGGCCTCGGCGAGGTGATCGAGGCGCACCGGCGGCTCGAGCAGATCTACGCCGCCTACGCCGAGCCCGACGCCGACTTCGACCAGCTCGCCGCCGAGCAGGCGCGCTACGAGGCGATCGTCGCTGCGAGCGGCGCGGACCTCGAGCACCAGCTCGAGATCGCCGCCGATGCACTGCGCCTTCCGCCCTGGGAGGCCATGATCGGGCAGCTCTCCGGCGGCGAGAAGCGCCGCGTGGCACTGTGCCGCCTGCTGCTGTCCAAGCCGGACATGCTGCTGTTAGACGAGCCGACCAACCACCTGGATGCAGAAAGCGTCGAGTGGCTGGAGCAGTTCCTGCTGCGCTTCCCGGGCACCGTGGTCGGCATCACCCACGATCGCTATTTCCTGGACAACGCGTGCCAGTGGATCCTGGAGCTGGATCGCGGGCGGGGCATTCCGTGGCAGGGCAACTACAGCTCGTGGCTGGAGCAGAAAGAGCAGCGCCTGGAGGTCGAGGCCAAGCAGGAAGCCGGCCGCATCCGCGCGATGAAGCTGGAGCTCGAGTGGGTCCGGCAGAACCCGAAGGGGCGCCAGGCCAAGAGCAAGGCGCGCCTGGCGCGCTTCGAGGAATTGAACTCGGTCGAGTACCAGAAGCGCAACGAGACACAGGAGATTTTCATCCCGGTGGGCGAGCGCCTCGGCAACGAGGTGATCGAGTTCAAGGAGGTGAGCAAGGGCTACGGCGACCGGCTGCTGATCGACCGGCTCTCGTTCAACGTGCCGCCGGGAGCGATCGTCGGCATCATCGGACCCAACGGGGCCGGCAAGTCGACGCTGTTCCGGATGATCAACGGGCTCGAGCGACCCGACCAGGGCGAAGTCTCGATCGGACCCACGGTGAAGACCGCTTTCGTGGACCAGTCGCGCGACGCGCTGAACGCGGACAAGACCGTGTGGGAAGAGGTCTCCGGCGGACAGGACGTGCTGACGGTGGGCAAGTTCGAGATGCCCTCGCGCGCCTACATCGGGCGCTTCAATTTCCGCGGCGCCGACCAGCAAAAGCCGGTCGGCCAGCTCTCGGGCGGCGAGCGCGGCCGGCTGCACCTGGCCAAGGTCCTGATCGCAGGCGGCAACGTGCTGCTGCTGGACGAGCCATCCAACGATCTGGACGTGGAGACGCTGCGTGCGCTGGAGGACGCCTTGCTGGAGTTCGCGGGCAGCGTGCTGGTGATCTCGCACGACCGCTGGTTCCTGGACCGGATCGCCACCCACATCCTCGCCTGCGAAGGCGATTCGCAGTGGGTTTTTTATCCGGGCAACTACCGCGACTACGAGGACGACAAGAAGCGCCGCCTGGGCGAGGAGGGGGCCCGCCCGCACCGGCTGCGCTTCAAGCCATTGAAATAGTCAACAACAAGAGGAGGGCATCACCATGCGTCGATGGACATTGCCGATAGCCGTCGGAGCGCTGTTGCTGGCGGTCTGGTTGTCTCCCGCAGCCGCGGCCAGCGCGTTCCAGCTGACTAGCCCGGAGATTGCCGAGGGCGCGACGTTGACCCAGGCCCAGGTGTTCTCGGGATTCGGTTGCAGCGGCCAGAACGTCTCTCCGGCCTTGAGCTGGAGCGGCGCCCCCGCCGGCACCAAGAGCTTCGCCCTGACGGTGTACGACCCGGATGCTCCGACCGGAAGCGGCTGGTGGCACTGGATCGTGTTCGACCTGCCGCCCGCCGCCACCGCGCTGCCCAGGGGCATCGGGCGGGTCGGCAAGCTGCCCGCGGGCGCACGCCAGGGGCGCAACGATTTCGGCACCGGCGAGTTCGGCGGCGCCTGCCCGCCGCCAGGCGACAAGCCGCACCGCTACATCTTCACGCTCTACGCGCTGAAGGTCGACACGCTCGACCTGCCGCCCGACGCCAGCGCGGCGCTGATCGGCTTCAAGATCCACGCCAACCAGCTCGCCAAGGCTTCTATCACAGCAAAATACGGGCGGTAGCAGTTCTCTGCCCTCACCCCCTCCCCTCTCCCGCTGCGCGGGCGAGGGGCGATCGAGCGAGGGTCTTTGTGCGAAAGCGCAAAAATCACGGGCGGCGGATCGCCCCTCGCCCGCGCAGCGGGAGAGAGGAGGGGGTGAGGGCGTCTACAACCCCCCGATCGCCAGCCCGCCGAACACCGCTCCGATCGCCGCCACCGCGTACACCCCGTACACCAGCCATTCGCGGCGCGTCAGCAGCGCGATGGCCGACAGCGCGATCGCGATCTGCATCGCGGTCGCGCCCAGCGCCCAGCGGTGGTGCAAATGCATCTCCTCGTCGCTGCGAGCGTCCCAGCTCTTCGATTCGGCTTCCAGCTTGTCGGCTTCCTGCTTGAGGTCGTTCTTCTCTTTGTTGTAGCGCTCGGTTTCTCCGCGGTAAAACTGGACCTTGTCCGGCTGCGTGGCCAGCGTCGCGCCGACCTCGGCCACGTTCTGCTTGATGCCCTTGGCCTGGTAGTACGCCCACTTGTCATTGGCCTCGGTCTTCTTGATGGCGGCGTTGTTCTTGTAGAGCTGCGCCTTGGCCTGCGTGTCGCCGCCGGCGAACGACATCAGCGCCCCCACCGTCGCCAGGATCGCGGTGGTCACCGCGATGCGGCCGGAGAAGCGGTCGGCGCCGCCGTGCTCGGCCGCATGTTCCAGCTGGTGGTCGTGCGGCCCGTGCACGTGGAACTCCTCGTGTGGCAT
>DATMMB010000323.1:0-5552 GCA_035569895.1 Solirubrobacteraceae bacterium
CTGCCGGCCATCACCGGCTTCGGTCTTCATCAACCGGGAAGGTACGCCGCCTACCTCTTCACGCGCATCCACAACTTTTGGGTATAGCTCAAGATCATCGCGGTCATCGTCATGCTGGTCGGCATCGGAACAGCCACGCTCGTCATTGGAGCAGTCGCTCAGCGCTTCCTCGCGCCGGCCGTCGAACACGTGGAGACCGCCGAGGACGACCTGCTCGTGCAGGTGCGGGAGATTTCGGCGCAGCTCGGCAAGCTGGAGCGTGCGCTGCGTGAGCGAACACAGGCCATGAGCGACGGCTGAACACTCGTTCTCTGCCGCATTGACACTCGCTCGACCATCCCAAGATGCACCGCGATACGAAGGTCCAGGGAGCGCCTGCGAGCACTTGTCGGGGCCGCTGATTGGGCACCATCGGGCACCGGGGCTCAAAACGGGGCCCTCGCGCAGTTCGTCGACGCCGGACCACCTGGGGCAAACACCGCTTGAATAAAGGGCTTCCAGGTCAATGCCCCCGCCAGGAGTCGAACCTGGATCCACCGCTTAGGAGGCGGTTGTCTTATCCGTTGGACTACGAGGGCGCAGTCGGGTGCGCGCGGGGAGCGGCTCACGGCCGGCCGCGCGGACCTCGGAACTGCCCCAAAGGCTACCGGGGCGGATGCTCGGCGGCGAGGCGATCGAGGTGCTTGCCAGTGAGGCGGTGGGTGATCCACTCGGTCATCGTGCGCGCGCCGAGACCTTCGTAGAAGCGCAGCGCCGGAGAGTTCCAGTCGAGCGCCGCCCATTCCAGGCGCTCGCCGCCCCGCTCGCGCAGGCGCGCGGCGACCGCCGCCAACAGCGCCCTGCCGACGCCCGCCCGGCGGCGGGCGGGACGCACGTACAGATCCTCCAGCCACAGGCCGCTGCTGGCGAGGAAGCTGGAGAAGGTGGGGAAGAAGAGCGCGTACCCGACCGTCGCCGGCGGGTCACCGCGCTCGGCGATCAGCGCCTCGGCGGCGGGGTGGGCGCCGAACAGAGCGTCGGCCAGCTGTTTCTCGGTGGCCTTCATCTCGTGCGTGAGGCGCTCGTACTCCGCCAGCTCGGCGAACATCGCGAGCAGCTCGGGCACATCGTCTCTGCTTGCATCCCTGACGGTCAGGGACCCAGCCGAAGCCGTCAATGGTCTGGACGCTCGGGGTAAACCTCGTCAATCGTCGTGAGCGCGAGGTACGGGGCGTCGCCGATCGCTTCGCGGATCGCTTCCCCGCCGCCCGCAAGGCGATCACAGATACACACCACCCCGCAGATGGTCAAGCCTCTAGCCACGAGGGCGTTGACCGCTGTGATGGTCGATTTGCCTGTTGTGACGACGTCATCCACCACAAGGCATCGGTCGCCGGCCGTCAAGGGCACGCCCTCGATTGCTTGGCGTAGCCCGTGTTCCTTGGGCTCCTTACGAACGACAAAGACCTTGGCGTTCGCGCCAACAGCGAGCGTCGCATAGGCAATGGGATCGGCGCCCAACGTCAAACCGCCAACGGCGGTAGCGCCCAGTCGGGCTATCTGCTCTCGAACGAGCCGGCCGATCACTTGGAACCCCGCGGGACTCATGACCACCCGCTTTGCGTCAACCAAATACTTTGCTTTTGCTCCGCTGCTCAGCGTCACGTCTTCCTTCACGAGAGCGAACTTCGTCAGCAGCTCAACGAGCTCCTCTCGATCGGTGCTTGTCGGCGGTCTTGTGATGGTTGTCGCGCTCATATACCGACGTATCCTCGCACGGCCGCCTGACGAACGTACTTACCTCCCTGTAAAGCGTACGTGTCCAGACGAGAATCGACCTAGCTTGAAGCTACTGATCGACGTGGCCGGTCCTTCTCAGACTATCGGTTGGTGCTCAGGCGCCGATAAAGACACGACCATGCTCTCTGCGCTTGCCGCACTTCTACGTTGGGCTTCTCGTCTTGCCTGTGTGATCGTGATCGTCTCGTTCGCGCTGTTCGCGATCGACCAGACCAGCAGCGCCTCGGCTCACCAGCAGGAAGCGCTGCAGGGCACCAACGGCGGGCCCACCCCAGCGTCCGCGACGCACGCCGCCCCCGCACACGAGGGCGAAGCGCACAGGAGGATCGACGAAGTCTCCGCGCAGCTCACCTCGCCGTTTGCTGTGGTCACCGCGGGCTCCACCAGTCAGTGGGTGGTGCGCGGCGTGAGCACGCTGTTGGCGCTGCTGGTGTACGGAGTGGGCATAGGCTTCCTCGCGCGCGTGCTCCGTCTGCGCGTGTGAGCTAGCACCGCCGCGCGCGTTGCTCGTACGCGACGGCTCCGTCCGGTTGGGCGGGGAGTGGTCGTCACCTGCGCATTTGCGCAGGTTGCCGGGGGTGGCCCGGTGGAGCCTACGTGGCGGGAATCGCGTGCACAGCCGGGCCGGCGGGATCGGGCGGGTCGGCGATCACCCCGACCCGGCGCAGCGCGAGCGCCAGCAGCGCGATCGTCCCCAGAGCGGCGACGGTGAGCACGGGGATCTGCCACCCCCACCCCTCCAGCGCGCCGAACGCGATGCAGTTGTTGAGGCAGTGCGTGGCGATGCACGGGTAGAGCGAGCCGGTGTAGCGGTAGAGCAGGCACAGCGCAAACCCAAGCGCCGCCAGCGGGATCAAGTCGACCGCCGGCGCCGAGCCGGCGTGCACGCCGCCAAACACCGCGCCGGTGAGCAGTGCCGCCGGCCACAGCCCGCGCCAGTTGTAGAGCGCCCGGAAGAAGAAGCCGCGAAACAGGAGCTCCTCGCAGATTGGCGCCACCACGCACGTCAGCCAGGCGCTCAGCAACAGCAGCGTGGTGCCTTCGTTGGCGCCGAGCTTTTCAAGCAGCTTCTCCTTGGCGTTGGTGTGCAGCAGCTCCGCCCACACCGCGCTGAACACGATGAAGGCGAGGAGCGTCACGAGCACCATCCCGAGCGCCCACAGCCAACCGAGGCGGGGGCTGAGCCAGCCGATCGCGGGACGCTGCAGCCCGAACTGCCAGGCGCGTACCGTGCGCCCGCCGACTTTGGCGAGCAGCACCGCCGCCAGCACGAACGCCGCGTCCTGCACCACGGTGTCGAGGATCTCCAGCCACCCCGGCAGTGAGGAGGCGCCCACGTTCACGCCGAGGATCGCCGCCGGGATGTCCACCGCGAGGCCGCCGAATGCCGCCAGCAGCAGCCCCGACAGCAGCGCTGCCGGGGCGGTCCACCACGGCCACGTGTTTTCGGGCAGCTGCGGGCCGGCTGGGGGGGCGGGTTGGTGGGGCAAGGCTCGCTCGGGGAGCAGATGAGGGCCGTACCCGCCGGCGGGGGCGACCGGCTCTGGCTCCGGGCCCGTCGGGGTCCAGGTGGTGGGGTCCATGTGAGACATCATCGTCGCGGTGGCCCGCCCAGCGTAGAGGTCTATGCAAAGAGGCCCGCCAGTTCGTCGAGCGAGTAGATCGTCATGGAAGCAGGCCCGCCAGTTCGTCGAGTGAGGAGATCGTCGGCGTCGCGGTGGGCAGCCCGCCCGGTACGGTGCTCGCACGATTCAGCAACACCGGCCTGATGCCCGCGCCGAGCGCGCCGCGGACGTCGTGCTCGATCGAGTCGCCCACGTGAACGGTGCGCTCCGGCGTCGACCCCGCGAGTGCGAGCCCGGCGGCGAAGATCGCGGGCGCCGGCTTGGAGTGCCCGACCGCGGCGGAGCTCACGATGCCGTCCACGAGCTCCGCGAGGCCGATGTCGCGCAGCACCGCGGGGAGCGACACGTCCCAGTTGCTCACGACCACGAGCGTCATTCCCCGTGCCCGCAGCAGGGCGAGCGCGTCGTGCGCGTCGGGGTAGGCGGCGAAGCGCAGCGCACCCACCATCGCGTCGGTGAGCTCGCCGAGCGGAAGCGCGCGCGCCGCCGGTGGCAGCTGGGCGCGCAGCACCTCCGCGCAGCGGCGGCGCAGGTCGGCCAGCGCGTGTGCGTCGCGTGCTTCCTGGTGGTGGGCGCGGTAGTAGGCAATCTCCGCGCCGAACGCGCGCTCGGCGTCGGCGAGCGCCACCTCCAAGGTGTGCCGCGCTTGCAGCTCCCGCACGAACGCCGACGCGGGCGGCTGCAGCGCCACCAGCGTGCCCAGCGCGTCGAGCAGCACCGCGTCGACCCGCCGCTCAGCGGTCACAGCCCACGCTCCCCGGCACGTCGACCCGCCGCTCAGCGGTCACAGCCCACGCTCCCCGACGCAGCGCCTACGCCACCCAGTGCCAGGTGGCGAACTCGCCGACGAACAGCGCCATCAACAGCGCCATCCCCACCAGCGTCGGCAGGCGCGCGCGGGGGCGTTCCGCCAGCCACGCGCCCAGCCACATCGCCAGCGGGAACAGCACCACCTCGAAGCGCGGCAGCGACATCAGCGGCTGAGGGGCGACCGGGTAGGAGAGGGGGAGCGCGAGCGCCGCGAGCACGTAGGCGCCGTAAGCGAACGGCAGCCGGTGGAGCACGCCCACCACCATCGGCACGGCGGCGAGCAGGAACGCGAACAGCATCAAGTTGTGACCGGCGTCGACGAACGGGCTGCCGCCGGCGACTTTGAAATAAACATGGGCGCGCTGGAAGGAGAGCAGCTGGCGCACCCCGTCGAACGCCGCGCGCGCCCCGTCCCACACGGCGACGTAGGGGCCGGCGAAGTGACGGTTCCATGCTGCCTGGGCGTGGAACGGCATCAATGCGCTCCCTCCCTTCAGCGCGAGGTAGGCCATGTAAGCGCCCACCGCCGCAGGCAGCGCCGCCACCCACAGCACGTCGCGACGTGGACGGTAGCGCGGGCGCCACCACGCGACCTCTTGGAAGCCCGGCGCGCGGTCCTCGCGTGGCCCGTACAGGTAGAGCACCAAAATCGGCACCACCAGCACGAGGCCGGCGCTGCGAGTGGTGCTCGCCAGCGCGCCCAGCACCCCCGTCCACGCCCAGCGCCCGTTGCGCGCGCACCAGAAAACTCCCACCGAGAGCGCCAGATAGAGCGCCTCGGAGTACACCGCCGAGAGGAAGAACGCCATCGGCGCGAGCGCGGTCGCGAGCACCGCCAGGCGCGCCACGTCGGCCCGGTGGGCGGACTGGCCGGCGGGATGTCCCTCGGCGTCAAGCCCGCCGGTTGGCCGGCTACGAGCGTTGCGAAGACCGGTCAGGCGGTCAAGCTCGAGCGTGCAGAGACGGTGGATCCCATATAGCGCGGCGGCCAGCGCCGCCAGCGAGATCGCCACGCCCGCGAGGATCGGCGGTGCACCCAGCTCGGAGATTGCCCGCACGCCGAGTGGGTAGAGCGGGAAGAACGCGGTGCGCGGGGCGGTGCCGAAGGCGGCCAGCTCGGGGCGGTAGCCGTAGTGGGCGATCACCAGATACCACACCGCGTCCCAGCGGGCGACGGGGGCGGCAAGCAGGTCGCCCAGCCAGCCGAAGCCGCTCGTCACGCCGGCGGGGTCGAAGGCGCTGCGCGCGCGTCCCACGCCGAACGCCACTGCCGCGCCGACGCCGGCGAAAAGCACGACCAGGCGCGACACCCACAGCGCCCGCCAGCTATCGCGCACC
>DATMMB010000324.1:0-2081 GCA_035569895.1 Solirubrobacteraceae bacterium
TTCTGCTCGCCGCGCAGCGCGCGATGGCCGAAGGCGACTACGCGCTTGCGGCCAAGCGGTTGGTGTATGCGCGCGAAGCCGAGCCCGACAACGTCGGCGTGCTGCGGATGATGACGCTCGCCTTCTGGCAGGCCGGCGACCTGGAGGCGGCGGCGCGCGCGGTGCGCGACTGGGCGCGCGTGGACGGCGAGCGCCCCGCCCCCCACCGCTTCGCGGCGCGCATTTACGAAGACGTGGGCGCCGTGGATCTCGCCGAGGAAGCGGCGCGGCGCGCGGCCGAACGCGGCCCCACCGACGCCGGCGCGTGGGAGCGCCTCGGCCGCCTGCGACTGCGCATGATGGACCGCGAGGGGGCGCTCGAGGCGCTCGAGCGCGCGCTCGGCCTCGGCGCCAACGGCGAGGTCAAGGACCTCGTCGTGCAGGCGCTCGCGATCGAGCCGCGGGTAGCAGCGCCGGCCTAGACGGCCGCTGAGCAAGCAGGCAAGGACGCAGCGAGCATGGCGTGTTAGACACGCGAGCGAGCGAGGACGCAGCATTGCGCCGCTTTGCGGCCGTCTAGGCGAGGATGTTGACCGCGCGCGAGACGATCAGCCCGATCGTCACCAGCGACACCAGCGATTGAATGCCCATGATGCTCTTCGCGGTGGGCGTCAGCGGCATCGTGTCAGTGGGGGAGAACGCGGTGGCGTTGGTGAGCGACACGTACAGGTAGTCGATGAACTTCGGCCGCCAGCCGGCAGGTTGGATGCGGTCGTCGTTCATCTGCGGGAACAGCAGGTCGGGCGGGCCGTCGTGCCCGGCGGCGCGTCGGCCGGGCCCGCCGCGGTCGGTCTCCCAATACCAGAGCGCGAAGATCAGGAAGTTGGTGAGCCAGATCAGCACGCCGGAGGTGATCAGCCCGCGGCCATTCTGGACGTTGTGGTGGAGCAGAAAGTGGGTGAGCGCCCCCAGCGAGTAGATGTTGGCTGCCGTCACGAACGCGGTCAGCCCCAGCGCCACCCGCCGGCGGCGGGGGTGCTCGTGCTCGAGCTGGCGGGGGGTAGCCATGAACATCCCAATCAAAAGCGCGCCCTCCAGCGAGGGGATCAGCCAGGGAGGCCCCGCGGTGAGACGCTCGGGCAGCGCCAGTTGCAGCGCGATCGCCGCGAGGATCGTCGCCTGCGCCGGCCAGAAGGGCTCGGCGGCGGCCGGCGGCGGATAGGGTCGGCCGGGAAGCGGGGCCGCGGCGGGCGTGGGCGCGGCGGGCTCGCGGTGGTCGGGCGGCTCCTGGGCCACCGGTGCAGGGTACGGAGTGCATCGGCGGTGACAAGCGCCGGTTGTGTGGCACTGCGCGATCGCCGTTTGGGTCGCCGGTTGTGTGGCACACTGCGCGATCGCCGTTTGGGTCGCCGGTCGTGTGGCACTGCGCGATCGCCCGCGAGGTCGCCGTCGTGCGCTGCCGGAACGCACCGCGGGCGGCCGGCTAGCGGCCGCGCTAGCCTTGAGATGTGGGAATCGAGAACCCGGTGCACCTCCTGTTTCTCGCCGCGGTCGCGCTGATCGTGCTCGGCCCCAAACGCCTGCCCGAACTGACGCGCGCGGCTGGCAGGACCATTCGCGAGCTCCGCGAGGCGCTGGCCGAGACGGGGACGCCCACCGATTCGGGGATGGGAGCGCGGCGTGCCTCCCCCGACCCGGTTGATATCGAGTGTCTCCCGGCTCCGGCTGGGGTAGGTGAGGAGCAGCCGGCGATCACGCAGTCTGAGCGCGGCGCTTGACATACATACTGGCTGTATGTACGCTGGGCACAGGGTGTGCCTGGTGCCGCCGGAGACATGCATGCAGCGGATCGATCTGCCTCAGGGAACGATTGCCTACAGGGCCGTTGGACCAAGCGACTCGCCATATCCGCCGGTCGTGTTCATTCATGGCCTGCTCGTCGACGGTCGTCTGTGGAGCGACGTCGCCGACCGGCTCGCGCTGGCGCGCATGCGTTGCTACCAGCCTGACCTGCCGCTGGGCTCGCACAAGAGCCCGATGCCGGCGGCCACCGACCTCACGCCGAAGGGGCTCGCCGGGCTGATCGACGCGTTCCTTGCCGG
>DATMMB010000325.1:0-5764 GCA_035569895.1 Solirubrobacteraceae bacterium
ACGCCCACCGAGCGGGTGACCGGCGGGTCGGACCCCGCCAATCCGGCCTGTGTGGCGAGCGGCGAGCTGGCGCTCCCCGCCACGGCGTCCACGACCGACCCCTGCCAGGGCCCGTTCGTCGCCGAAGAAGGAAAACCGACCGGGGGCATCTGGCGCGGAGAAGAACAGGGCGATCCGATCCCCCAGCTGAGCGGCGGCGGCCTTGGCGTGGTCTTCCTCTCCAAGGCGCCGCTCGTCAGCGCCGGCGAAAACTTCGGCAGGGGCACGGCCGGCCAGCCGAGCGACCTGTACCTCGCCGTGATGGCGCCGGGGCTGACCCGCGACCAGGCGCTCATACGGCTCACCGAGCTCGCGGGCGGCGAAGGGGCGCCGCTCGCGGACACCGCGCAGATCTTCGACTTCGCGATCTCGCCCGACGGCGAACAGGTCGCGTTCACGACCGAGCGCACGCAGTTCCCGCTCGGCTACCCCGCCTTCGTCAGCCCGCCGGCCGGCGAAGCGGGGATGGACGAACTGTTCGACGTCGATCTCACCGACAGCACGCTCACGCGTGTCACCCACGGGTACGAGGGGCCCGACGAACCAAGCGAAGCGCCCCACGGGCAGACCGTCCCCGGCGAAGACCCCTACAGACTCCACTCCGGCGACGGCGCGCTCTCGCCCTCGTTCTCGAACAGTGGGCGCGTGCTGGCGTTCGCCTCCACCGCCTCCAACCTCGTCTTCGGCGACGGCAACACACCCCCCGCGGGGCCGTTCGACGGCAGCGACGTGTTCGCCGTCGAACGCACCGCATTCACCCCGCTGCCGACTCCCCAAGAGGTCTCCGCCGCGCCCGAAGGCACGATCTCCCCGGGGTGGCAGCTGGGGGTGACGGTGCTCTCGCGTCCCGACGGGAGCGTGGTGCTATACGTGCGCACGCCGGGCGCTGGCACGCTGAGCGCGCTCGCCAGGGGCTCGGTGCCGCTCGCGCTCGCGGCCACGCCCGCGCGCCGCGGCCGGCGGGCATCCCATGGCCGGCGGGCGTCGCGGGGACTTGCGGGCGCCGCGCACGCCCACGCGCCGCGGGTGGGCGCCGCGCGCCGCGGCAGGGGGTTGCGTTTGACGGTCGCGACTCGCACGATCGCCGCGGCCAGCATGCGCACCGGCGCCGCGAGCGAAGAACCAGTGGTGCTCGTGCTGAAGCCCACCGGGCAGTACGCCGCCTTCACCGCGCGCGCCGGCGGGCTGTCGGCGAGCGTGAGCCTCACGTTCACCGCGTCCGGCCATCCGCGACTGCATGCGAGCGTGGCGGTGTCGTTCCTGCGCACCGCCAAGCCCTCGGCGCACGCTCACGGAGCCGCGGCCCGCCGCCGCGCCCGCGGGGCGAGAGGAGCGCGGTCGCGGTGAGCGGAGGCACGGGATGGTTGAGCAGGGACGCGCGGCTGGCCCGGAGCCAGGGCTTGCGGTCGCGTACACGCGATGGCGGGAGACCGATGAGATTCAGCGGGGGCGCCCGATCGGCACTGAGAGGCATCGCGATCGCCGCCGCGGCCCTCCTTTTCACGCTCGGCCTACCGCTGTCCTCAGCGCACGGGCTGCAACCAGTCGCATGGCGGTTGGAACAGCCGCGCGTGGCAGCGGTCCCCGCCGGCCTCGGCACGGTTGGCGACATCGAGTTCTGGGCGCCCGACCGCGGCCTGCTGATCACGGCCGGCAACCCCCCCACGATCCCGCCCGGGGTGTGGGCCTACAACGGCTTGGAATGGCATGAGATCGCCGAAGTGTGCGGTGGTGCGGAAGCGCAGGGCGGGCGCATCGCCTGGGCGGGGCCGGGCGAGTTCTGGACGGTGTCGGTGGGCCGCCCCGGCCAGGCGGGGGCGGCCAACGAACGCCACGAACCGCCGCCTTTGATCGACAACACGCTCTGCCACTTCGCCGGCGGGCAGGTCGTGGGCTCCTACGCGCACCCGGCGTTCGAAGCCAACTCCTATCTGACGATGCAGGGCGCCGGGTGCCTGCAACCGTCGGACTGCTGGTTCGCCGGCGACGCGCTTGCCTCGCCCCAGGTGGGTGCGTTTCAGCTGCACTGGAACGGGAGCTCGCTCGAAGCCGAACCCTTTCTGGGCGAAGGGCACCCGATCGAGGGCATGATGCCCTTCGAACGGCGCCTGTACGACGGCGTCGACATCTCCAAGCTGGACGCGATCGCCGGCGGCGGGAGCGGCGAACCGCCGGCCGTGCACTGGATCAACGCCCTCGGCGTGCAGCCGACGCAGGGCGTGGAACCGGAGCTCCCGTTGTACAGCCCCCACGAGCTGCCCGAAGCGCTCGGCGCCCTCGGCCTGTCCGCCGCCGAAGGGTCGCTGTGGGGGGCAGCCGGCCCGAAAAGCTCGGAATCCCCCGAACCAGGGCAGGTGACGGTGATCGTCCGCCGCCACGGCCAGGGCTGGAGTCAGCTGATCGGCCCGAGCTCCACTGCGCTGCCGCCGATCCTCGCGCCCGAAGCGGAAGCGCAACTGCTGGGCGGCGAAGCGAAAGCAGCGACCGTCACCGCGATCGCCGCCGAGCCCGGCACCAACAGCGCGTGGATCGGCCTCGCCGCGCCCGAAGGGTCCGGCGCGGATGCGCGCGCCGTGCTCGTGCACATCTCCGCCGAAGGCAAGGTGCTCGAAACGCAGACGCTCCCCAATGCGGAAACCGAACCTGGCGCCGGTCCCAAGGGCGCCGCCGCAAAGCTCGCCTGCCCGGCGCAGAACGACTGCTGGCTCGTGACCACGCAGGGCTGGCTGTTCCATCTCGCCCCCGAACAAGAACGCACCCTCCTCAAAGACCCCGCCGAAGGCGAATACTTCGATGGTCTCATCACCTACCGCCCGCCCGACCAGGGTTTGCCGCAGGTGCCACCCGACGCGCCGCCCGCCGACGACTCCGGGCTGCCCGAAGGGCCGCCGCCCTACGGCGAACTGGTCACCGCGCCGAGCTCCAAGCCGACCGAAGAGCGGGTCGCGGTGCCGCTGCTCTCGCGCCTGCGCAGCCGCCTGATCCACGGCAGCACACTCGAATTCCGCTTCCACCTGGCGGTGAAGGCGCGGGTCCGCCTGATCGCCAAGCGCCGCAGGCAGCTCGTCGCGCAGACGCCGATGCGCACGCTGAAGGCCGGCAATCGCAGCCTGCTGCTGCGCTTGAACCCGCGCCGCTGGCCGACCAAGCTCGGGCTGCAGACGCACGCGCTCGCCAAGCTGCCGACACGACCCGCTGGCGGCGAAGCGGGCGGTGGCAGCAACACGGTCAGCACCGGCCTGACGGTGCTCCCTGGCACACCGTTCGCCAGCGAATCGGGACCGCTTCGTTGAGATCGCCGCACACGCACCGACGCCGGATCGCCCTCCGGCGGACACTGCTCATGGGTGCGCTCGCCGCCGCGCTGGCGCTTGCCTGGGCGCTGACGGGCGTGCGTGTGGGCCCGGGCGCCGCGCAGCGCGCCGCCGCGCAGCCGTCCGTGGAAACGCCCACGCCGCAGGTCGACGCATCGGTGCCGGCCAACGAAGTGACGATGATCGGCGCCACGCCCAGGGAAGCGGGTGCAGCCGCCGAAGCCGACGAGACGTGGGGTGTGGGCAAGAGGGGGGCGACCACGATGCTCGTGCGCTACCGCGCCGCAACGGGCTGGACGCCCGGCCCGGAATTGCGGGGGGTTGGCGGCGAAGCGCTTGCAGATTTCACCCTCTACGCCAGCCCGCTGGCGGCGCAGATGACGCCGACTGGCTTCGGCGTGATGGTGGGCAGCGCCGGCACGCAGCCGGCGGTGCTCGTGCGCGCTCCGGGTCAGTCCTTCGTCGCGACCGCGTCGGTGCCGATCGAAGGCGAAGCCTCGAAGGCCGGCGAAGCACCGCTCCTGCGCAAGGACGAAGCGCTCTTCGATCAGCAGTTGGAACCGGACAACCTCGCCGAGCGCGCGCCGCTGATCGCCGCGCTCGAAGAAGCAGGAGGGGTTGCCGGGGCGCTGATCGTGCCGGTCGTCGAAGGCGCGGGCGTGGAGGGTCAGGTGCTGCACTGGGACGGCCATAGCTGGGCGTCCGAGCCGATCACGATCCCGAAGGCGAGCCTCGCGGGATTCCGCGTGCTGGGGATCGGCGCGACCTCGCCGACGAACGCCTGGTTGCTGGCGCAGCTCTCCGGCAAGGCCTCCTACCCGGCCGGCGCGGTCGCGCTCTTCCGGCGCGTGCGCGAAGGAGAAGGCGCGGGCGCGAAGTGGAGCTGGAAGCCGGTGACGGCCGCCGGCAAGGGGGAAGAAGCCGAACCGCTGACGGTGCCGCTGCAGGGCGCGCCGGCCGTTCCCTTCAGGGTCGCGGGCGCGGGCGAACCGCCGCGGGTGGTGACCCAGGTGTTGACCATGACGAGCGAAGGGTTGTGGATCGACGGCGAACGCGGCGACCTGCCGAGCGGCGTGTCGAACGAAAGCGAGGCGTCGACGACGCTCTTCTTCAAACCGGAAGGCGCGCTCGGCGGCAGGGTGCAGCGGAGCTGGTGCCAGCCGCCGTCAGGCGCGCCCGCCTGCGAAGGCGCGCTCCCCGAAGCGCTGCCCACCGAACCCTCGCGCAGCATCGCTTGGAGCGGCGCGGAAGTGGAACCCGCCCACCCCGGACCGTTCGGCGCGCGCGTGATTACCGGCCTCCCCGACGGGGTCAGTCTGCGCCTGCAGGGGGAAACGTTCGAACGGGTGCTGGCGCTGGGCGCCGGCAAGGGCGTGCAGGCGACTCCCGGCGCCGAGCTTGGCGCGGCGTTCAGCAACCCCGGCGAGGGCTGGCTCGGAGCGAGCTCGCTGCCCGTGCACCTCACGGTCCGCCACTACGAACCCAGCCACGTCACGCCCTGGCCGGTGCCCTTCCGTCACCCGCTGCTCGCGATCGCCCCCCAGCCGGGCGCGACGCCCGGCGCGCTCACAAGCGAAGCGCTCGCGGTCGGCGACTTCGGCGCGGTCGCGCGTTTCAAGCCCGGCGAGGGGTGGCTTCCCGAAAGCCTGTTCGGCCCCGGCCAGCGCGTGGAAACCCCGAGCCTGCGCGCGGTCGCCTGGCCCACGCCGAGCCGCGCCTTCGCGGTTGGCGACGAAGGCGCGATGTGGCTGTGGCGCGCCGAAACGGGCCTGTGGGAACGCGATCCGGCGACGCCGTTGAACTTCCGCGGCGATCTGCTCGGCATCGCCTTCGATCCGGGCAACCCCGCGTACGGCTTCGCGGTGGGGTCGCCGAGCATCGGCAAGGAAGCGAGCGGGCCCGGCGAACCGGGCGTGCTGCTGCGCTACGGCAAGACGTGGACGCAGGAAACCGACCTGCCCGAACAGGTGCGGGGCGCGAGCTTCACCTCGATCGCGTTCGCCGGCTCGGAGGCGATCGCCACCTACCTCACGCGGCCGAGCGCGTTCGTCAACAACCAGGTTGGCGGGGTGCTCGTCAAAACCGAAGAAAAATCCCCCTGGGAGGTCGACCAGCAGGCGGCGGCCGCGATCGGCGGGGAAATCCCCACCGCGGTCGCCGGGCTCCCCGACGGGGGGGCGGCGCTCTTGACCGGCGGCGCGGAAGGGCGGGTGTACGAGCGCGAAACGGCCGGCTCCCCCTGGCAGCCGACGGCCGTGCCGCTGCCCTCGGGGACGTGGGGCTCGCTCGCGCTGTTCCGCGAAGGCGGAGCGCTGCGCGCGCTCGTCACCGGCGGCGGCGTCGAGGACGAATCCGAAGCGCTCAAGCCGCCCTCCGGCTTCCCGCCCAACTATCTGCCCCCGCTGCCGGTC
>DATMMB010000326.1:0-5164 GCA_035569895.1 Solirubrobacteraceae bacterium
CGTGCGCGAATCCGCCGTGCGCGAATCCGCCGTGCGCGGCGCGATGCAGGTGTCGCCGTTAGGGCGCCGCGTGTCGAGGCTCGGCGGTCAGGGCGCGGCGGGCAGCGGGTTAGGGCGCGGTGGGCACCACCGTGAGCGGGCCGCCGCCCTCGGCGGGGGGCAGCGCGGCCGTCTCGAACGCCGGACCGGCGCAGCGGTGCACGTGGGCGGAGCGCTCGAGGAAGGCGTCGGCGGTGTCGAGGAAGCCGATGCGCGGCGTGCGGTAGTGCATCGGCACCACCCACCTGGGTGCGAGCCGCGCGACGACCGCCGCCGCCCCCTCCGCGCCGACCGTCGGTCCCCCGCCGACCGGCACGATCAGCATGTCTACCGGCCCGATCGCCTCGGCCTGCTCGGGGCGCAGCGCCGGCTGGCCGAAGTCGCCGAAATGGCAGACGCGCACGGAGTCGAGCGAGAAGACGAAGATCGTGTTGGGCCCGCGCGCGGTGCCCGCCTGCTCGTCGTGCTCGGAGGCGACCGCCACCACCTCGCCGAGCGGCGACTGCAGGCGCCCGGCGGTGGAGCGCAGCACGGCGGGGTCGCCGCCGATCGCTTCCACGCCATTGTGGTCGGCGTGCTCGTGCGTGACGAGCAGCAGGTCGGCGCTGACGCCCGCAATCGGTGGGTAGTCGAACTGGATCTCGCGGCCCGCCTTCGCCATCGCCGCGGACAGGTCGGCGAAGGGGTCGATGAACACCGAGCACTCTGGGGTGCTCAGGTGAAAGGCCGATTGCCCATACCACTCGACGCGCATTATCGCCCCATGCTCCTTCCAGCGCTCACGCGGCGGGCGGCCGGTACACCGTCACCACCGCGGCGCCGCCGAGGCCGATGTTGTGCTGCAGCGCCGCCTTGGCGTCCTCCACCTGGCGCGCTTGCGACTGGCCGCGCAGCTGCCAGGTGAGCTCCGAGCACTGCGCGAGGCCGGTAGCGCCGAGTGGGTGGCCCTTGGAGATGAGCCCGCCGGAGGGGTTGACCACCCAGCGCCCGCCGTACGTTGTGTCCTCGTTCTCGACGAGCTTGTGCCCCTCGCCCTCGCTGCAGAGGCCGAGCGCCTCGTAGGTGATCAGCTCGTTGGTGGAGAAGCAGTCGTGCAGCTCGATCACCTGCACGTCCTCAGGGCCGAGCTGCGCTTCCTCGAACGCCTGTTGCGCCGCCTTGCGGGTCATGTCGGCGCCGACGATCTTGATGCAGTCGGCGCTCTCGTCGAAGGTGGAGGAGAGGTCGGTGACCATCGACTGCCCGGCGATCTCGATCGCCCTGTCCCACAGGTCGTGCTCGTCGACGAAGCGCTCGGAGGCGACAAGCACCGCCGCGGCGCCGTCGGAGGTGGGCGAGCACTGCAGCTTGGTGAGCGGCTCGTGGATCATCCGCGCTGCCTTGATCTGATCCAGCGTGTACTCGTCCTGGAACTGCGCGTAGGGATTGTTGACGGAGTGTTTGTGGTTCTTGTACCCGATCCACGCGTAGTGGTCAGGCTCAGAGCCGTATTTCTGCATATGGTCGCGCCCCGCGTTGCCGAACATCTGCGGCGCGAACGGCGACTGCTCGGCGGCGCGCAGCTCGAACATGCGCAGCATGTGCTTGTCGAGGGCGGGCGTGCGGTCGGTGTACTTCATCCCCAGCGACCCCTTCTCCATCTTCTCGAAGCCGATCGCGAGCGCGCAGTCGATCAGCCCGCCCTTCACCGCCTGGCGCGCGAGGAACAGCGCGCTGGACCCGGTGGAGCAATTGTTGTTGACATTCACCACCGGGATGCCGGTTAGCCCGAGGCCGTACACCGCGCGCTGGCCGTAGGTCGAGTCGCCGTAGCAGTAGCCGGCGAACGCCTGCTCCACGAGGTCGTAGCCAATCCTGGCGTCGGCGAGCGCCTTCGCGCCGGCCTCCAGCGCCCAGTCGGGATAGTCGCCATCCTTGGTGCCGGGCTTGTCGAACTTCGTCATGCCCACGCCGATCACAAAAGTTCTGTTGCTCATCTCTTGGTTGCTCCCTGTGTGTGCTCGCTGGTGGCCGTATTCGGCGCATCGCCGGTGCTCGACGCGGAGTGCTGGGGCTCCGCAGCCAGAAACGTCGGGGGGATCATATCCCGGATCGGCCGGGCGCGGCCACTGTGGCTCGCCCGGCCCGGCCGCTCGACCTCGATGACACATACGATGCGTTGCAGCCGCATCCGGGGATGAAAACATTCTGCTGCGAGACCTTTTGCAGCGATGAGCCCTGGCGGACAGCGGCGAACGAGCTTTCGCATAACATTCTGACCTTGACAAAGCGCCGCTGCTTTTTTTCTTGGTGCAGCCGCTTTCCCACGCGCTGGGCTGCCCCGAGGCCACTTTGTAGCAGTAGGTGTCCGCTTCTTTGGTGAGTTGCCCGCCTTCTTCTTCTTCTTCTTCTTCGACTTCGACTTCGACCCAGCCGCCTTCGGCTTTTGAGCCTCGCATTTGCCCGTTTCTGACGATCGCTTTTCGAATTTGCTACTTCTTTGGGTTTCGCTGACCTTCAGACAGGGCTAAACGTCGGAGTGCCGTTGCGCCTGCGTCGCCGCTCGCTCGCCGGACCGCGCCTACCCCGCCCGCTCAGCTGCCCGCAGCCCGCGCAGCGTCCACACGGCGAACAGGCAGATCAACCCCGCCGCGCACGCGAACGCGAGCGCGGTATGGTCGTGCACGCCGGATATCAGCCCCCGCCCGGCCTCCAGGAAGGCGGTGGCGGGGTTCACGGAGGCGACCGTGTGGATCCACCCTTTGAGCAGGTTGAGCGGGAAGTAGACGGGCGCGAGGAAGAGGATCAGGAACACCGGCGTCTGCATCAGCGGGCCGGCCTGGATCGTGCGGAAGCGGAACGCCACGCCGGCGGCCCAGCCGAAGCCCACGAGCACCAGCAGCGCCGCGAGCGCGTACAGGCCGAACACGTCGACGCCATCGCCGGTCACCTGCATCCCGGCGATCAGCGCCACGGTGGTGACAACCGTGAGCGTGATCGTCGCGCGCGTGAGCGCCACCAGCGCATACCCGAGCGCGATCCCGCGGCGGTTGCCGGCGGCGAGCATCAGCCGCCGCGCGAAGCCGCTCTCGAAGTCGAACGCGATCGTGAAGCCGGTGAAGAGGCCGGAGAACATCGCCGACTGGGTCAGCACGAACACGAACTGAAAGGCGGTGTAGCCGGCGGGGAAGTCGAACCCGGGCACCGAGTGCAGGGCAGAGAGGCCGCCGGCGAAGGCGGCGAGGAACACCAGCGGGAAGATCAGCGACGGGATCGCGAGGTCGGGCCGGCGCACGTAGGTGTGCACGCCGCGCCACGCGATCGCCAACGCAACTCCCCAAATGCTGCCGTGCGGCGGGCGCTCGTGCGGGGTGTGGGCGCCTGCCGCCGCGCCGCCGGACGCCACCGCGTGCGCCGCGCCGTCACCGGGGGGCGTGCCCGCGCCCGCTGTGTCTGCCGTGACGCTCATGTGCGCTGCAGCCTCATGCGCAGTGTCCCCCGCACGGCGAGCAGCCCGAGCGCGAGCAGCCCGAGCGCGACGGCGAAGCCGCGCAGCAGCGCCGTGGAGTCCCAGCCGTAGATGTAGAGGCTGCGGAAGCCTTCGATCAGGTAGGAGATCGGGTTCCAGGTGGCGACCGTGTGAAACCAGCCGGTCTTCAGCAGGTTGCGGGGGAGGTTGGAGGAGGAGAGGAAGATGAAGACGAAGAACAGCGGAAACAACCCCTGCACCGCTTCGCTGGAGCCGGTGCGCAGCGCGGCGACGCAACCGAACGAGGAGAAGGCGAGCGCGGTGAGCGACCCGAGCGCGATCACCACGAGCGCGCCGCCGACGCCCGCGTCGAGGTGGGCGCCGAAGATCACGCCGAGCAGGATGTACACCGCCGACTGCAGCGCGCCGAGCGCGGCGACTCCGACGAGCAGACCAGCGATCAGCGACACCCGGTGCAGGGGAGTGAGCGCGAGGCGGTTGAAGAAGCCGCTCTCGATGTCCTCGGCGAGGTTGGTGCCGGTGTTGATCAGCGAGAACATCGCCCCCTGGATGAACGCCACGGCGATCGCGAACGACACGTAGGAGCGCGTGGGGAAGCCCGGCAGCAGCGTCACGGCTTTCAGCCCCGAGGCGTTGACCGCCAGCAGGATCGCGGGGAAGAAGACGATCGGGAACATCTGGAAAGGCTGGCGCAGCGTCTTCAGCATCGCGCGGCGGGCGAGCGCGCCGATCTGGGTGAGCAGCGCGGCGCTCACGCGGAGATCGGCTCGGGCGCGGGCTCGTCGTCGTGCTCGGCGGAGCCCTCCAGGGAGCGGCCGGTCTTGGCGAGGAAGACGTCGTCGAGCGTGGGGGAGTGCAGGCGCAGATCGTCGACCCTCACGTTCTCGGCGTCGATGGCGCGGACGATCTCGGCGAGGTCGCCGGCGCCTCGGGGCAGGCGTACCGCGACGCCGTTGCTCGCCGCGGCGGCGGGCTCGCCGAAGTGGTGCAGCACCGCCGCCAGGCGCTCGCGCTCGCCCGGGTCATGGGGGACCGCTTCCACGGAGGGGCGCCCGATCGCGGCCTTCAGCGCGGCGGGCGTGCCCTCGGCGACGATCTTGCCGTGGTCGATGATCCCGACACGATCGGCGAGCACGTCGGCCTCCTCCAAGTATTGGGTGGTGAGGAACACCGTCACGCCGTCGCCCGCCAGTCGCCGCACCTCGTCCCACAGCGCCGCGCGGCTCTGCGGGTCGAGACCGGTGGTCGGCTCGTCCAGGAACAGGAGCCGCGGCCGGTGCACGAGTGCGAGCGCGAGGTCGAGGCGGCGCTTCATCCCGCCGGAGTAGCCGCCCACCTTGCGGTCGGCCGCCTCGGTGAGCCCAAGGCGCGCGAGCAGCTCACGCCCGCGCCGTTCGCGCTCGTCCCTCGCGAGACCGTGCAGTGCGCTCTGCAGGCGCATGTGCTCCACGCCGGTGAGGAACGGGTCGAGGGCGGATTCCTGGAGCGAGGCACCAATCGCGCGGCGCACCTGCGAGCCCTGGCGCACCACGTCGAGCCCGGCTACGCGCGCGAGGCCGGCGGTCGGGGGCAGAAGCGTCGTGAGCACCAGCACGGTTGTCGACTTGCCGGCGCCGTTGGGGCCGAGGAAGCCGTAGATCTCGCCGGGCGCCACCG
>DATMMB010000327.1:0-12083 GCA_035569895.1 Solirubrobacteraceae bacterium
CAGAAC
This sequence comes from Solirubrobacteraceae bacterium, assembly GCA_035569895.1. GTDB lineage: Bacteria > Actinomycetota > Thermoleophilia > Solirubrobacterales > Solirubrobacteraceae > Palsa-744. The sequence continues at coordinate 7 of DATMMB010000327.1, forward strand.
GCCACTGCCATCGCGAGAACCTGTCTGCGCATGATCTCCCCCTGGAGCCGCTCGTCGTTTGCGTCCGCCACGGTCGATGAGTGCGGCGCTGTTTGTGCTGCGACCGTACCGACCGCCGCGGACGCGACCAGTCAACCTCCGGCGGGGTTGGGTCCCTTCACCGGCCGCAGCGGCCTGACGTTGGCCGCCGGCGCAGGCTCGATGCGCCCGCCCGACAGCTCGCTCACGGCGCGCTCCAGCGCGCCGATGCGGCTGGAAAGGCCGCCGATCGCCTCGGCGATCGGGTCGGGCAAGTGGATCCAGTCGGCATCCGGCCCCTCCGGGCGGCGGCCGTCGACGCGCACCGGGTGGCCGGGGTTGCCGACGACTGTCGAGTTGGGCGGCACGTCGGTTATGACGACCGTGTTGGCTCCGATCTTCGCGCCGTGGCCGACGGTGATCGGCCCGAGCAGCTTCGCGCCCGAGCCGATTGTGACGTTGTCCTCGACCGTCGGGTGGCGCTTGCCGGTGGCAAAGCCGGTGCCACCCAGCGTCACGCCCTGGTACAGCGTCACGTCGTCGCCGATCGTCGCGGTCTCCCCCACCACCACGCCGGCGCCATGGTCGATGAACAGCCCCTTGCCGATCTGCGCCGCCGGGTGGATCTCGATGCCGGTGAGCGTGCGCGTCAGCATCGAAAGCGTGCGCGGCAGCACCGGCACGCCCGCGTCGTGCAGCGCGTGCGCCACGCGGTGAGAGAGCAGCGCGTGGATGCCCGGCCAGGTGGCGACGATCTCCGCGGGCCCGACCCCGCGGGCGGCCGGGTCGCGCTCGCGCGCCGCCGCCACGTCACGGCGCAGCTCCTTGACGACCCCGGCGAAGGTGCCCAGCCCGCGCATGCCCACAGGGTAGCGGCGTGCCCCGCGGCCATCCCCCCACGGTGCGCTCGGGCGGCCGCTCCCGCCCGCCACAGGTGCTCCCCGCGGCGGGACAATGCTGCGGCAGCGCCACCCCTGACCCCCCGTGGGGGTCCTCATCCAAAAACCAGCACCTACGGCGCGAAGAACGCCTGCGAGACATACCGCTCGCCGGAATCGGGCACGATCGCCACGATCCGCCTGTCCTTCGAGTCCTCGCGCGCGGCCACCTGCTGCGCCGCCCACAGCGCCGCGCCGCCGGAGATGCCGGCGAGCAGGCCGGTACACCGCGCGCAGCTCCACGCGGTGTGGATCGCGTCCTCGTCGGACACCGCCATCACGTCGTCGAGCAGCTCGCGATCGAGCACCGGCGGCACGAAGCCGGCGCCGATGCCCTGGATGCGATGCGGACCCGGCCGCCCGCCCGACAGCACCGCCGACCCGGCGGGCTCCACCGCCACGATCAGCAACCGCGGGTTGCGCTCGCGCAGATACCCGCCGGCGCCGGTGATCGTCCCGCCGGTGCCCACGCCCGCCACCAGCACGTCGGGCGCGGCCCCGAGCGCACGCTCGATCTCCGGGCCGGTGGTGCGCCGGTGCGCCTGCGGGTTGGCGGGATTGGAGAACTGGTCGGGCAGCCACACGTGCTCTCCGCGCGCCAACTCCCGCGCTGCCGCCACCGCCTCGCTCATCCCGCCCAGCGACTCGGTGATCCGCACCTGCGCCCCGTACAGCTTCAAGAGGCTCTCGCGCTCGCGGCTCATCCCCTGGGGCAGCGTCAGCACGAGCTCATACCCCTTCGCCGCGCACACCATCGCGAGCGCGATCCCGGTGTTGCCGCTGGTCGCCTCCACGATCGTCGTGCGCCCCGGCGCGATCAGCCCCTCCGCCTCGGCCGCCTCGATCATCGCCACCCCGATCCGGTCCTTCACGCTGCCGCCCGGGTTGCGCGACTCGAGCTTGCCGTACAGCCGCACCCCCCGCTCGCGTTCGTGCTCCCCCAGCAGGCTTTGCAGCTCCACCAGCGGCGTGTCGCCCACCAGCTCGGCAATGTTGATCGCGATTTCAGGCATTTGCGCACGACAATAGTGGCGCTCTCACGGGCGTGCGTGGCCCGCGGCGCGCGCGGGGCTTGTGCTCGTTGAGCGGCGCCGCGGTGGTGGCGCAGTGGCGCCGCGGTGGTGGCGCGGTGGGTGGCGCAGTGGCACCGCGGTGGTGGCGCGGTGGTAGCGCTCAAATGTGGTACATCGACGCGCCCGCCGCGCGTGCCTCGCGCTCGATCACGTCGGCGATCGTGATGCTCTGAAACACCTCGCGTGCGGCCGCGGCCGCGTCGGCGAACACGCCCTCGGCATCGCGGCCGAGGGGGCCGTCCAGCAGCTCCACCACCTCGAGCACGCTCACCGTCGCGGGGTCGCGAGCGAAGCTGTAGCCGCCCTTCACGCCGCGCTGCGAGCGCAGGATCCCGGCGCGGCGCAGCACCGCGAACAGCTGCTCGAGGAACTGCACCGGCACCTCGCGGCGGCGCGCCAGCTCGCCGATCGGCACCGGGCCGGCGCCAGCGCTGCGGCCCAGCTCGGCCAGCGCCGTCACCGCGTAGGGAGACTTGCTCGTGATCGAGATCATCGCGCCGTCACGGGCACGATGCTACGGATTTGATCAAAGAGGGCCCGGCTCGGCGGCCTGACGGCCGCCTGCGCCACCCTCTCTACAACCAACCGCGCTCGGTAGCGATCAGCACCGCCTGCGCGCGATCGACGGCGCCGAGCTTGCCGTAGATGTTGTGCAGGTGGGTGCGCACGGTGCTGGTGGAGAGCGTCAGCTCGTGGGCGATCTGCTTGTAGACCTTGCCTTCGGCGAGGCGCTGCAACACACCGAGCTCGCGTCCAGACAGCGGGCAGGGATCGATGTGCCGCTGGCGCGGGTGGTTAGCGTTTGGCAGCTCATACATCACCCGCCGCAGCTCCTCGGGGCCCAGACCAACCGAGCGCGCGGTGCGCAGCAGCTCCGCGGGGGACACCGGTGCCCCCTGGGTATAGTGGGCGAGCATGTCGGCGAGTCGCACAAACGCCGCCTCGCCCGCGGCCTCCTGGCTGTGGTGGCGTTCGATCACGCTTGCGATCGATACCGGCAAGCCCCAGCGCCGCGCGAGCACGCCGCCGACGAGCGCATGGTCGACGCCAAGCTCGCGGCGCTCCTGGTGGATGCGCTGCTCGGGCGTCTGCGCTCCCTGGTGCACCTGCTCGGGGTAGCCGGGGTAGGCGTGCATCAACACGAGCTTGCCGATGTCGTGCAGCAGGCTCGTGACGCTGAGACGGTCGCGGTTCTCATACCCAACCTCGGCCGCCACCCTGTCGGCTGCGTGCTGGGTGGCCAGCGCATGCAGCCGGAAGCGCTCCGGCGCCGCATCCCACACGCTCGCGCGCTCGAAGAAGTCGAAGGTGCGCACTCGCGCCGCCAGCGCGTGCACGGTCTGCGGGGAGAGCAGCTCGATGGCGCCCACAACCGTGTCGGTGCGACCGCGCGTCCCCTGCGCCTGGTTGGCGATGCGCAGCACCGTGGTCACCAGCGCCACATCGGACTCCACGGCGCTGACGACGTCGGCGGTCGCCACGTGCTCCTTGGCGATCACCGCCAGCAGCCGCTTGCGCGACTCTGCGAGCGCCGGGAACGCCTCCAGAGCTTCAAACGCCTGCGTCAGACGCCGGCCGTGTCCCTCGTTCTGATGGCGTCCGCCGCTCGCTGCGCCCGCTTCGCCGCTCGTGCCGGGCCGCTCCGTGGCCCTGCCTGCTCGTGTGGTGGCTGTTGCTTGCATGCTTGCGCGCACCTGCCTCGATCTCGCTCACCCGCTCAATCCGTTGAGCGGCCTGGTCAGGAGGTCTATCGGCAGGCATGGACGTTCGGTTGAGGCATTCAACCGCGGGTCCAGCTCGGTAATCGGCCACATGCCGAGGTTTTCAAGTGTCTTCGGAGAAGTGCGTATGCTCGAGCGCAGTGTCGATGCGACGCAACGTCTCCTCGCGGCCCAGCAGCGACACGGTCTCGAAGATCCCGGGTGAGACCGTAGTGCCGCTCAGCGCCACGCGCAACGGTTGGTAGATCTCGCGCGGCTTGCATTCCAAGTCCCCCTGGATGTCAAGCAGCGCGGTCTCAACCGCCGGCTCGTCGAAAGTGTCCAGGTGCTCCAGTCGGGTGCGCGTCTCGGCGAGCGTGTGCCTGCCTTTGTCGTCCAGCCAACGCTCCCTTGTCTGCTCGTCGATGGCGACCGGCGGCTCGAAGAACAGCCTGGCCAGCGGCCAGAATTCTGAAAGCACCTGGATCTTCTCCTGGCTGATCTCGACCGCCCGCTGCAGGCGCTCCGGGTCGAGGCGGTGAGCGTGCGGGGGGCGCTCGATCTCCAAATACCCGGCGATCTCTCCCGCCAGCATCGCCGGCGGCAGCTCGCGGATGTGCACGCCGTTCATCCATCGCAGCTTGGCCTCATCGAATCGTGCGGGGTTGCGGCTCACGCGCTCCAGCGCGAAGCGCTCGATCAGCTGCTCGGTGGAGAGGATCGTGGCGTCGTCGCCCGCGCCCCACCCCAGCAGCGCGAGGTAGTTGCGCACCGCCGCCGGCAGGTAGCCGGCGGCGCGCAGCTCCTGCACCGACGCGGCGCCGTGGCGCTTGGAGAGCTTCTTGCCGTCGGGGCCATGCAGCAGCGGCAGGTGCGCATACAGGGGCAGCGCGGCCTCGGGAGCGATACCGGCGGCTTTGAGCGCCTCCAGCACCAGCAGCTGCTTGGGCGTGTTGGAGAGGTGGTCCTCGCCGCGCACCACGTGCGTGATGCCGGCGTCGAGGTCGTCCACCGCGACCGCGAAGTTGTACAGCACCGAGCCGTCGCCGCGGGCGATCACGGGGTCGTCGAGGTGGATGTGCTCGAAGCGGGTGTCGCCGCGGATCGCGTCGTGCACAACCGTGGCCCCCTCGTCGGGCACGCGCAGGCGCACCGCCCCGTCTTTCTGATTCCCCGCCCGCCCCTCGCCGCGGAAGCCGCGCTCGGCGCCGTGGAGGCGCTTGTACTCCTTCACGTCCTGCGCCGTGGCGGTCGAGCGGTAGGCGTGGCCGTCGGCCAGCAGCCGCCCCAGCGCTTCGCGGTGGCGCTCGGCGCGCTCGCTCTGGAAGATCGGCCCCTCGTCCCAGTCCAGCTCCAGCCAGCGCAGCGCGTCGACGATCTGGTGCACGTTCTCGGGCGTGGAGCGCTCGCGGTCGGTGTCCTCGATGCGCAGCACCAGCGCGCCGCCCGAGCCCCTGGCCAGCAGCCAGTTGAACAGTGCGGTGCGCGCGCCGCCGATGTGCAGCGCCCCCGTGGGCGATGGCGCGAAGCGAACCCTCATAGGATGCGCGCCATGCTAATCGGTGCCCACGTCTCCCCCGCCGGCGGCCTGCCCAATGCGCTCGAGCGCGGCGTGGAGCGCGGGTGCGAGGCGATCCAGATCTTCAACCAGTCGCCGCGCATGTGGCGGCCCACCGTCTACCGCGAGGAGGATGTGGCCGCCTTCACGGAGGCGCGCGCCGCCAGCTCGATCGGCGCGGTGCTGATCCACGCCGTCTACCTGCTCAACTGCGCCAGCGAGGATCCCGACATCCGCGCCAAATCGCTGCACTCGCTCACCCACTCGCTGCGCGTGGGGGCGCAGATCGGCGCGAGCGGCGTGGTGCTGCACCCCGGCTCGGCCAAGACCGGAAACGTCGGCGAGGCGATCGCGCGCGCCGGCGCCACAATCCGCGAGGCGCTCGCCGAGAGCGAAGAGTGCCCGCTGCACCTGGAGAACACCGCGGGCGGTGGCGGCACGCTGGGGCGCTCGGTGGATGAGCTGCGCGAGCTGCTCGAGGCCGCCGGCGGCGAGGCGCGGCTCGGCGTGTGCCTGGACTCCTGCCACCTGCTCGCCTCCGGCTACGACATTCGCACGCCAGCCGGGATCGACGCCTTACTGGAGGAGGTTGGCGCGAAGATCGGCCTGGAGCGCCTCGGCTCGCTGCACCTCAACGACTCGCAGGGCGCGCTCGGCTCCTGCCGCGACCGGCACGCCAACCTCGGCGAGGGCGAGCTGGGCGAGCGCGGCTGCGCCACGTTCCTTGGGGCCGCCTCGTTCGAGCAGTTGCCGTGCGTGCTCGAGACGCCGGGCCCGGGCGGCCACGGCGGGCCGACAGGCGAGGAGGTGGCGCTGGCGATGGCGTTGCACAAGCGGGGCGTGCAGGCGCGCCGGCGGCGCGAAGCCAGCGGGTGAGCTTCCGCCGTCAGGCCACGGTGAGCCCAGCGCAATTTCTGACCACATGCCCCTGAGGGTCGTGGGCCAAGCAGACCAAGTACGCAGAGAGCGAAGTGTGCCTCGGCACACGAGTGACCGAGGACGCAGGCACGCGCAGTGCCCACGACCCTCAGGCGACGGCCAGGCACGCCGGCGCCAGCACCTGCTCCAGCTCCGCGCGCAGCGTGGGCGTGGGCTGCACGCGATATGCCTCGCCGAGACGCAGACGCCGAGGCCCGGTGCGGGTATCCATCTCCAGCACCACTTCGGCGGGGCCAGGGAAGTTGCCGATCACATGCTTGAGCTCTTCGATCACGCTCGCCGGCAGCTTGGCGGCGTCGATCCGCAGGCGCACCGGCTGCGCCGGCTCCGCCGCGCGCGCCGCCGCGGCGCGCGCGCTCTCGAGCTCCTGCTCGCTGGGAGCGAAGCTCTCGGCGGACTGCACCACCAGACAGGTCTTGCCGGCTTCCTTGTGGTCGACGCGCCCGCGCACCAGCACCACCTGGTCGCAGCGCAGCACGTCCTCGTGCTCGGCGAGCGCCTTGCCGAACACCAGCATCTCCACCGCGCCCTCGAGGTCGTCGAGCGTGGCGAACATCATGTGGTCGCCGTTGCGGGTGCGAATGCGCTTTGACTCGGTGACGATCCCTCCGACCGTCACCCACTCCTTGTCGCGCCTGCCGGCGAGCGCGGCGAGCGCGCAGTCGGCGCGGGCGCGCAGCGCCTCGCGCAGCGGCTTGAGCGGGTGCGCGGAGACGAACAGGCCGATCGCCTCCTTCTCGGCCGCGAGCAGCTCCGCCTGGTCGAACTCGCCGGGCGGGATCGGCGGGTGCATCGGCGCGGCGAACGCGAGGCCCGCGGCTGGCCGCTGCGTGTCCGCGGCGGCGTCTTCCTGCAGGTCGAAGATCGAGCCCTGCCCGATCTGCGCGTCCTGCTGGACTTTCTGGCCTTTGGCCTGGGCCTGCTCGAGCACTTCGAGCATCCCCTTGCGGGAAGCCCCGGTCGACCCGAACGCGCCGCACTTGATCAGCGCATCGATCGCCTTCTTGTTGACCGTGCGGCTGTCGACGCGCTCGCAGAAGTCCCAGATCGAAGTGAACTCGCGGGCGGGCGAGGATCCTTCCCGCGCCCGCTTGATCGCCTCCACCGCCTGATGGCCGACGCCCTTGACGGCGTCCAGCCCGAAGCGGATGTTCCCGACGGTGCCCGCGCCGGCGGGCGCTCCGCGCTCGCCCGCGCCCGCGGCGTCGCCCCTGACGGCCTCGACGGTGAACTCATGGTCGGAGAGGTTGACATCGGGCGGGAGGATCTCGATCCCTATCTCCTCGCAGCGCGCCACGAAGAACGGCACCTTGTCCTTGGTGGACATCACCGAGGAGATCAGCGCCGCCATGTACTCGGCGGTGTAGTTGGCCTTCAGCCAGGCGGTGCGATAGGCGATCAGCCCGTAGCAGGCGGCGTGGCTCTTGTTGAAGGAGTAGTCGGCCGACTTTTCGTTGGTCTGCCAGAGGAACTCGATCACCTCGGGCCTGGTGCCCGACGCCTGGCAGCCGGCGACGAACTCCGGCTTGAGCGCCGCCATCGCCGCGCGGTTCTTCTTGCCGATCGCCTTGCGCAGATCGTCGGCCTTGGCGCCCGAGAAGCCGGCGAGCTCCTTGGAGATCTGCATCGCCTGCTCCTGATAGAGAATCACGCCGTTAGACGGCTCGAGGATCGCGCGCAGGCGCTCGTCGGGGTAGGAGATCGCCTCGGGGTGGTGCTTGCCCTTGGCGTACACGGGGATCTGGTCCATCGCCCCGGGCCGGTAGAGCGCGTTGAGCGCCACGATGTCGTTGAACTCGTCGGGGCGCACCTTCTTGAGCGCCTCGCGCATGCCCTCCGACTCGAACTGGAACACGCCGATGGAGTCGCCGCGCGCCAGCATCTCGTAGGTGCGCGCGTCATCCAGCGGCACCTCGCCCCAGTCGGGGCGCGCGCCGGTGGAACGTTCGATGATGTCGAGCGCGTCCTCGATCACGTCGAGGTTGCGCAGCCCGAGGAAGTCCATCTTCAGCAGGCCGATCTCCTCGATCGGCTTCATCGAGAACTGCGTGACGGTGCGGAACGCGCGCTCGCCGTGCTCGTCGGCGCCGGCGTCGGCCAGCTGCAGCGGCACGATGTCGGTGAGCGGCCGGTCGGCGATCACGACAGCGGCGGCGTGGATCGAGGAGTTGCGCACGATCCCCTCCAGGCCCCGCGCCACGTCCACGATGCGGCGTGCCTCGGGCTCCTCGTCGTAGGCCTTGCGCAAGGGTTCGCCCGGCTTCAGGCAATCGTCGAAGGAGGGCGCCCGCCCCATGATCGGGTCGGGGATCAGCTTCGCCAAACGGTCGCCGGTGCCGTAGTCGAAGCCGAGCACGCGGGCGGCGTCGCGCGTGGCGGCGCGCGGGAACATCTTGCCGAACGTGACGATCTGCGCGACCGACTCGCGCCCGTACTTCTCGGTGACGTAGCGCATCACCCGCTCGCGGCCGCGCACGGAGAAGTCGATGTCGATGTCGGGCATCGACACGCGCTCGGGGTTGAGGAAGCGCTCGAACAGCAGGTCGTAGCTGAGCGGGTCGACGTCGGTGATGCGCAGGCAGTAGGAGACGATCGAGCCGGCCGCCGAGCCGCGTCCGGGCCCTACGGCGATGCCGTTGTCCTTGGCGTATGTGACGAAGTCCCACACGATCAGGAAGTAGGCGTTGAAGCCCATCCGGTCGATCACGTCCAGCTCCATCTCCATCCGCTCGCAGGCCTGGGCGGGCGGCGGGTCGCCGTAGCGCAGCCGCAGCCCCGCTTCCACGCGGGCGCGCAGGTAGGCGCGTTCGTCGCCGCCGTCGGGCGTGGGGTAGCGCGGGATCAGCTGCTTGCCGAGCTCGATCTCCACCTTGCAGCGCTCGGCGATCTCCAGCGTGTGGGCGAGCGCCTGCGGCCACTGCGCGAAGGCGCTCGCCATCTCGGCGTTGTCGCGCAGGTAGAACTCGTTGGTGTCGAACGTCAGCTTCGGCGCCGCGAGCGTGCTCTTCGTTTGCACGCACAACAGCGCCGTGTGGTGTTCGTAGTCCTCGCGGCGCAGGTAGTGCACGTCGCCGGTGCCCACCAGCCGCCCGCCCACCTCGCGGGCGATCCGCTCGATGCCGGCGTTGCACTTCTCCTGCACATCCAAGCCGTTCTTCTGCAGCTCGAAGTAGACGTTGTCGGCGCCGAAGATCTCAAGCAGCTCGTCGGCGTGGGCGCGCGCGTCGCCGTCGCGGTCTTCCGCGAGACGCTGGCAGAAGCGCGAAGCCAGACAGCCGGTGAGCGCGATCACACCCTGCGCGCGATCGGCGATCTGGCGCAGGTCGACGGTCGGCTTGCCGCGCTGCAGCCCCTCCAAGAAGCCGGCGGAGGAAAGCTTGACAAGGTTGCGGTAGCCGGTGTCGTCAGCCGCGAGCAGCGTCAGGTGGTTGCGCTCGGCGCGGCTCCCCGCCCGGGCGGGGTCGTTCCCGTTGGCGGTGTGATCGTCCACGAGGTAGATCTCGCAGCCGACGATTGGCTTGATGTCGTGCTTGGCGCACGCCTTGTGCAGCTCCACCGCGCCGTTCATCACGCCGTGGTCGGTGAGCCCGAGCGCGGGCTGCCCGAAGCTGGCGGCGCGCTCGGCGAGCGCGTCGATCTTGCAGGCGCCGTCGAGCAGCGAATACTCGGAGTGGACGTGCAGATGGGCGCAGGCGGGGCGGGACACCGAGCAGCATCTTAGGCTCGGGAGCGGCGGACCGGGTTGCGCTAGCGCGCGCGTCCCGCAGGGCCCATCCCGGTAGAGGATGTGCGGCCCGGGCGTTCGATGGCCAAGCAGGGCAAGGACGCAGGGGCGAAGGCGTGGCAACGCCACGTCGAGCCCCGAGAACGCAGCCATGCGCCGGCCAGCGGACGCATCCGGCGTGCGGACCTACCGGGATAGGCCCGAGGCGCGGTCGGCCCACCTGGCCAGCCGCACCGCGACGCGCCTGGCGACCGGGGCCAGGCGGCCGCCGGAGCGCCCGCCGCCAGCGAACAGGCGCGGCACGACGATCACGGTGGAGACCTCGGCGGGTCTCACCTGTGGCGCCCTGGAGGCGAGCGGCTGCGCCGACGCCGCGGCTGTGGGCTCCGCCGTCGACACGGGCTCCGGCGGTGGTGTCGCCGGTTGCTCGAGGCCGACCGGGCGCGAGCGCAAGCGGGTGACGGCGGCGGCGAGCGCGCTCGTCATCTCCTCGCGCCGCTGCTGGCCGATCTCCGATCGGTCCTCCGCGTCAGGCCGCACCGGCGCGGCCGGCCTGCGCGCCCGCAAGCGTTCCAGCCGCACCTCGAGCTCGGCGATCCGCGCTCGCGAGTCGGCATGTTCGCGCGCCACGGAGGTGCGCAGCTCGGCGGCCACGAGCTGCAGGGCGTGGATGCTTCCCTCCAGCCGCTCGGCGCTAGCGCTCACGGCGGCGAGCTCGGCGGCGAGCGTGTCGCGTTGGGCTTGGACGCGCTTGGTAGCAGCGTGGGCCGTGTCGAGGCGCCGCTGCCAGCGGTCGAGCTCGGCGCGGTGGCCACTACGCGCGCGCACCGCCACCTCCTCGGCCTCCACCCGCAGCTGCTGCTCGGCGTGCTCGCGCTGCTTGACGCGCCGCAGCTCGAGCTCGCGCTCGGCGAGCTGCGCTTCGAGCGAGCGCAGCGACGCCTCGGCCGCCTCCGCCCGGCGCAGCAACACCGCGTCGCCGAGCCACGCCCGGCGGGCGCGCCGCTCGGCGTTCGTGTCGCGCTGCGCTGCCTCCTCTTCTTCCTCCTCGGGAATCACGCCTTCAGCGTAGGTGCGCGTCCGGACGCTACTCCTGCTCGCGCAGTCGCCACGCCATCCGCGACTGCAGCGAGAACAGCTCGATGAAGCCGGGGGAAGCGGACTGCGAGAAGACGCCGCCGGACTCCGAGAAGCCGGCCAGCGCGGCGTCGTAGACGGCGTTGGGCGAGGCGCGCGTGACCACGCGGGCGTGGCCTTTGTACAGCTTCAGCGCGATCGTGCCGGTAACGCGCTCGTTGACCGACTCCATGTAGGCGTCGAGGTCGCGCCGCAGCGGCTCCCACCACAGCCCGGCGTACACGAGATAGGCCCACTGGCGCTCCAGCTGGGGCTTGAACTGGTTTTGGTGGATCGTGCCCACCAGCCGCTCGAGCTCGCGGTGGGCGGGCAGGATCAGCGCAGCGGCGGGCACCTCGTAGATGTCGCGCACCTTCAGCCCGACGATCCGATCCTCGATGTGGTCGACGATCCCGACGCCGTGGCGAGCGCCGATCTCGGCGGCGCGTTCCAGCAGCTCCACCAGCCCCAGGCGCTCGCCGTTCAAGCCGACGGGCACGCCGCGCTCGAACTCGAGCTCGATGAGCTCGGCCTCGTCGGGCGCGCGCTCGGGCGGCGTGACCAGCTGAAACACGTCCTCCTCCGGCGCGTGGTCGAGCTGCTCGATCCAGCGGCCCTCCGAGGAACGGCCCCAGAGGTTGTCGTCGATCGAGTAGGGCACCACCTCGGCGCCGCCTTTGATTGGGATCCCGTGCTCGCGGGCGTAGGCGATCTCCTCCTCGCGGCCCATCCGCCAGGAGCGCACCGGCGCGATCGTCTTCAGCTCGGGGCCGAGCGTGGCGACCGTCGCCTCGATCCGCACCTGGTCGTTGCCCTTGCCGGTGCAGCCGTGCGCGATCGTGTCGCACCCCGTCCGCCGCGCGTATTCGACCGCGAGCTTGGCGATCAACGGGCGCCCAAGCGCCGTGAACAGCGGATAACCGAGCCCGTAGATCCCGTTCGCCTTGATCGCCGGCGCGATGTATTCACGCGCGAACTCCTCGCGCGCGTCGATCACGTGGCACTCGACCG
>DATMMB010000328.1:0-9345 GCA_035569895.1 Solirubrobacteraceae bacterium
CTGCTCTAACCAACTGAGCTACTCCGGCGCGAAGGACTCCGAGTTTAGCCGCGCTTGCGCCGGCGCCGCCGGACCCCGCCAGGGTCGGCCAAAGAGCGCTCCTAGCGGGCCGCGCGGTACGGTAGCGGCCGGTGGGCGTGCCAACCCATGTCGCGCACCTGACGCTCGGACCTCCCGGCCTCGCCCCCCGTGATGCGGACCGACGATCGCGAGCACAACAACCTCAACCCGAGGACATGCCGAGGGAGTGTGTCTACGAGCACGTCGGAGTCGTTCTCAAACACCTCAAGGCGCTGGGCTATGACACGGTGATCGACGTGCCCCTGCGAATGCGCGCAATGCGGATCGCCATCGCAGGGGGCCACCGGCGTGCGCCCGCCCGCCGCCGGGGCAAGCGACGGCGGCCGAGGCAACCAAAGGATGCCCAATGAGCGACCTACAAGAGCAGTTGCTGCGTCGCGCCTACGAGGCGTTCAATGCGCGCGTCATCGCCGGAGGGCTGATCGAGCGCATGGACATCCGCGATCACTTAGATGCGTAGCTCCCGGTCTGCCCCGGGATCATGAGCCTCCGTGAACAGCGCCCCCTGTCCCGCCCTCGAACCAGAGGCGCCGCCGCCTCGGCCGCGCAGGATGAAGGCGATGCCGACGGCGACGGCCGCCCCGGCGATCGGCCCCGCGACGTAGACGAGGTAGTGCGAGAAGTCCCCTCCGACGAGGTCGGGGCCGAATGTGCGGGCAGGGTTCATCGAGGCGCCCGAGATCGGGCTGCCCCAGAGCCCGGCGAGGGCGATGTAACCCCCGACGCCGAACGCGCCAAACAGGCCGACATTCTGGGCGCCCGACGCGGTGCCCAGAATCACGCTGACGAGGCCGACCGTCAGGATGAGCTCCATCCAGAACGCTGAGCCCGCCGAATAGGACGCGGCCGGATAGTTCGATCCGTAGGTAGCCGAGACATTGATGACCGCGTGCAGGAACAGCGCCGCGAGCGTCGCACCGATCAGCTGCACCACGATGTAGCCGGGCACGCGCTGCCACGGGAAGTCACGGCGCAGCGCGAAAGCGATGCTGACCGCCGGGTTCAGATGCGCGCCCGAGACCTTGCCCATGAACAGGATGACGGCCAACACCGTCAGCGCTGGCGCGACGACAGCATCCGTATGCGTGATCACGCCCGGAAAGGCATGGCCCATCATGCCGCCACCGGCCGCCGCTAGCACCAGAAAGAACGTGCCGAGCAGCTCAGAAAACAGACGCCGCCACTCCTGGCGAGGATCATCGAAGTCAGCGACCCGGTCGATGATCTCCTGCTCGTAACGAGCGATCGGGCCCAGCGGCCGAACGCCGGGGGGCACGGAGGTAGGCGCTGCTGCCATCGAGGCACCCTTCATTCTCGACGACCGAGGATCATAGTCTTCCAGGCTCTTCGCCGCACTCCCCACCTGATCGAATGAAGTCCGCGAGGCGTCAGGCGTCGATCGGCCTCATGACGTTTGCTTATTGTGGCAGCTTCAGCGAGTCGAGGATCTTGCTGTAGTCGGAGACGGCTTCAGTTTCGAACTTGGTGATCGGCGCTTCGAGCTGTCTGGTGCGGCGCAGCAGCGACACCTCGGCGGCGTTCTCGTAGGGGCGCAGCAGCCCCAGCGGGATTTCTTCGTTTTCGATGCCGTACGCGGACACGCCTTTGTCGAACGCGACCGTGGTGGCGGGCAGGGAGGCGTAGCCGGTGGCGGCCCACGCTTTGACGTCGGTGCAGATGTTGGGCAGCCCCAGCATCGGAAAGTTTTCGAGCTTGACCGCGTAGGCACGCACCATCCGCGTGAGCTTGCGGTTGCTCCAGCGCAGCCCGCGGATGGCGTGCCCGAAAGCGAGCATCGAGGCCCTGTCGACTTCGTAGGCGGCGACCTCGAGCGCCCCGACCACCTCTTCGCTGAGCTGCCCGGAGTCGAGGTTCTGCGGCGCTTCGCTGCCAGCCGCCAGCGGACATTCGCCGGAGACCCGTTCGCCGAGCGTGTTGATCGCCGTCTGCGCCGCGGCGAGATTGTCGCGGGCGATGCGCACGAGCGTGTAGTTGGCGGCGATGAAGGTGCGCGTGGCGGCGAGGTCGCGCGCGCGGGCGCTGGTCGCGTGCGCCCGTCCGCCCGCCGCCGCGCCCGCCGCCGGCGAGACGACGGCGAACGCCGCCGCGGCGAGGAGAGCCGACAGGGCAAGCCGCCGTGAGGCCGTACACATACTCACAGCCTACGAGATCGCGCCGTCGAGCTCGCCGCACAGCCGGCCCAATGTGGCCGTGTCGCCACATGGTGGGCCGTTGTCCATTGATCGGAACGCAGCTCGGCGCCGACGGCATGATGCGTTAGCCTGTGAGCATGAGCGCGCGGCCCGGTCGCGGACGAGATGGAGCTCGGCGCTCGCGATCTCTACCGGTGACGCTGACGATCGTCATCCTGGCGGTGGCGGTGAGCGCCGCCATGATGCTCACCCGCCCGAGCGGCGTCGGCGGATTGCTCGCCTCGGCCGGCGCCTCGCCCACGCCACCGCCGCCCGCGACCATCCTCGTTGGCGTGCCCTCGTCGCAGATCGCCGACGGCACGCAGCCGCTGCGCGTGACGCTGTCGGGGCCACCGGCGAAGGACTCGCCCCGCCCGACGCTGCGCCCGGCGGTGGCGGGCAGCTGGAGCACGGTGGGCGACTCCGACGTGTTCACGCCGGCGAGCACGCTGCAGCCCTGCACGACGTACTCGCTGACGGTGTGGAAGCACACGTTCGCCAAGGAACACTCCGGGCTCGACGCCCGCCACGCGCTGAGGCTACACGTCGCCTGCCTGTCGATCACCGCGCTGCAGGAGGCGCTGGCGCGCCAGGGCTACATCGGCGCGCGGCTGCGCCCGCGCTACGCCGTGCACATCTCGAGCGGACGCGAGTCGCTCGGCGAAGCGGCCGAGCACGCCTTCCGCCCGTTCCACGGCAGGCTGGTGCCCGACCCCGCGGACGCGCCGCCGGTGGAAATGGGCCAGCTGGACGAGACCACCAAAGGAGCGCTCGAGGTGTTTCAGGCCGACCACAACCTCGAAGCGACGGGCGCACCGAGCGCGCGCACGTGGCAGCTGCTGCTGGAGGTGGAGGCGCTCGGCCATCGCGACCCGCGCCCCTACACGTGGGTGTCGGTGAGCGAGTCAGAACCGGAGACGCTGGAGGTGCACGAAGGCGGCCGCGTGGCGATCTCCAGCCCCGCCAACACGGGGGTGGCGGGCGCGGAAACAGCGCAGGGGATCTTCCCGGTCTACGCCCGTTATGAATCCACGACGATGGAAGGCACCGACCCGGACGGCGTGCACTACGTGGCGCCGGACGTGCCGTGGGTGAACTATTTCAACGGCGGCGACGCGGTGCACGGCTATCCGCGCGCGTCCTACGGCTTCCCGCAGTCCAACGGCTGCGTGGAGCTGCCGATCGAAACGGCGGCGGCGGTGTACCCGAAACTGCAGATCGGGGACATCGTCTGGGTTACTTAGGCCCGGGCTCGGGCAGCGCATCCGTGGATGCCTCGGCCGCCGCGCGGTTCTCCTCCTTGACAGCCAGCCAGATCTCCTCGCGGTAGATCGGCAGCCCCTGGGGCGCGGCGATCCCGAGGCGGACCGTCTGGCCGCTTATCTCCATCACCGTGACGAGCACATCCTCGCCGATCACGACGCGCTCTCCGGCGCGGCGCGTGAGTATCAGCATGCGGGGATTATGAACGAGCGCCAGGATGGTGAGCGCGGGCGCCCCGCGAACAACGCGCTCAGGCGTCGGCGGCAGGCGGACCGGCGGCGGCGTCGCGGCCACCGGCGAGGCCGCCGAACAGCGGCACCCGCAGCTGCGCGCCGGGCGCGGTGTTGAGCACCTGGTGGCCGCGCCGCTCCCACACCACCAAGGGCGCGCGGAGGTTGACGAGCGTGTCGGCGGGGTCGGGGGCGGTGCGCACCGTGACGTAGATCGCCGCCAGCGAGAGGTCGGGGGCGCCGATCCGAACGCGATCCTCGTCGGCGAGCACGAGCGCGAAGTCGGCGAAGCAGCGGCGCGGGTCGAGCACCGGCAGCGCGAGCGCGGGGTCCTCCAGCGAGTGCAGCCACAGAAAGCCCGACCCGGGGTTGCGCTCGATCAGCGTGTAGCGCAGCCCGCCGAGGCCGATCAGCCCGAGCGGGAACTCGATGGCGGCATCGTCGGGCACCTGGAGCGCGCCGAAGCGCGAGCTGTCGATTGTGAGCAGGGACATAGCGGAGCGGTGGTAGAGCTATCGGAAGAGAGCCTTAGTGCAGGAATTCGAGCAACGACTCCTGCACGATCGAGGCGCCGGCGCGCAGCGCCGCTTCGAAAGCGGCGTGCTGGTTGGAGAATTCGATCGACACCTGCGCGATGTTGGCGTCCTGCACGTTGGCGAGCTGTGTGGTGGCGGCGTCCTGCAGCGAGGAGATGCGCGAGAGCGCGAGCTGCAGCTGGTCGGTGACGGCTCCTGCTTCGGCCTGCAGGCCGGTGAGCGCGTTGAGGTTGGTGTCGAGGGCGTGCAGGTCGGTGGTGCGCAGCGTTTCCACCGCTGCAGGCGTGCCTTCGCGGAGGTTCTTGGCGATCGTGCGCAGCGTGTCGAGCAGCTTGCCGTCGGCGGCGGCTTCGCCTGAGCCGAGCACCGAGGCGAGGTTGACCGCGACGTTGACGGAGCTGCCGGGGCCGAGCGCGCGAGAGATCGTGCCGGCGTTGCCCTGGTAGGCGTCTTCGGCCCCAGGCTTGTAGGGCACGGTGCCGGTGAGCGTCCCGGAGAACACATACTGCCCCGCATACTGGGTGTCGGCGTCCTGCTTGACCCCTTCGGTGAGCTGTTCGACCTCCTCGGCGATGTCTTCCATGTCGTTGGGGCTGTTGATCCCCGATGCGCCCTGGAGCACCAGTTCGCGCACGCGCTGGGCCTGCGAGGCGATCGAGGAGAGCGCGCTCGAGGAGGTGTTCAGCCAGGAGACGCCGTCCTGAGCACCGTGTTCGTAGGCGGTGAGCCCGTCGATCGAGCTCTGCAAGGTGATCGCCTGCGAGGCGCCGTAGGGGTTGTCGGAGGGTTCGAGGATCGACTTGCCGGAGGCGAGCTCTTCCTGAGAGCGGGTCATCGTCGTCTGCGCCGCGTTGATGTCGGCGAGCGTCGAGCCGATGATCATGTTGGTGGTGATGCGCTCGCTCATCGCGTTACACCCCCGTGTGGTTGATCAAGGTTTCGAGCATTTCGTTCATCGCGTTGAGCGCGCGCGCCGAGGCCTCGTAGCCGCGCTGGAAGGTGATGAGGTTGGTCATTTCTTCGTCGAGCGACACCCCCGACACCGACTGGCGCTCGCCCGAGAGCGTGTTGACGACGGCCTGCGAGTTGGCCTGGGAAGCCTGCGCGTTCTGCACCCCGGAGCCGACCTGCTCGACGAGCGCGGCGTAGCGCTGGTCGGCGGCGCCGCCGCGCAGCGCGGCGATCGCGAGCGCGACGTTGTTGCCGCCGGCGGCTTTTTCGGAGGAGGTCTGCACTTCGGCGGGGGTCACCGCCACTTCGAGCGTTGCGGCGGTGGCGCCCTTGAAGAACGGGGTGGCGGTGTGCAGCGCGTTGACCGACGCCGCCAGCGTGGCGGCGAATTCATTGAGCCCGTCCTGGTATTGCGCGAGCGCGCCCGCGGGAGAGGAGAGCGAAAGCAGCGCCCCGAGCTGCCCGCCGGCGGCGGAGGTGAGCGCCTGCGGCCAGTTGACGGTGGCGTTTTCGACCAGCGGCTTGGCGGCATTGCCGAAGCTGATCGTGTCGGTGCCGTCCGCTTCGGTGGTGACGCTCACAGCGGCGAGCGAGGAAAGCTTGTCGATCAAAAGGTCGCGGCGATCTTCGAGGTTGTTGGGCTGCTGGTGGGCGAGCAGCGAGAGCTTGATCTGCTGGTTGAGCTGCGCGATCTGTTCGGCGTCGCTGGCGACGGTGCCGGCGGGCCCGGTGAGCGAGGCGTACTGCGCGACGGCCTGCCCTTCGATCGCCTGCAGCTGGGAGCCGAGCTGGTGCAGCGTGTCGGCGAGCTGGGTGGCGACCGAGACGACGCTCACCTTAGCCGCTTCGGAGGTAGGCGAGTCGGCGAGTTCCGACCACGAGCTCCAGAAGGCCGACAGCTGCGCGGAGAGGCCGGAGGAGGAGGGCTCGTCGAAGGCGCCCTGCGCCTGCTGGAGCTCTTCCACGTCGGTGTTGGCGGCCCCCAAAGCGGTGTTCTGATTGCGGTACTCCGCGTCGAGGTAGGTGTCGTGGATGCGGGTGATCGTCTGCACCGACACACCGGTGCCGAGCTGCGCGCCTTCGCCGGTGACCGGCGAGAGCGCGGCGATGCGCAGCGGGTCGTTGGCCTGCAGGATCGCCGTTTGGCGCGAGTAGCCTTCGGTGTTGGCGTTGGTGATGTTCTGCCCGGTGGTGTCGATCGCCTCCTGGTTGGCGAGCAGCCCCGAGAGCGCCGTTTGCAGTCCTTGCAGCGTGGGGATCGACATGACAGCGCCCTTCTACGCCTGCAGGTCGAGCACGCGCAGCGCGCCGCCGCTGCCGGCGCGCGCGCCCGTGGTCGCGGTGCCGCGGGGATCGTAGGAGTGGGTGGAGGCGTCGAGCGAGAGCGAGCGCAGAAGGTGGTTGAGGAACGAGAGCTCCACCTGCATCAGCGCCCGGTTGCACATGTGTTCGCGGCGCAGCTCCCCCACCAGGCCGCGCAGCGTGGCGGAGCGCTCGGCGGCGAGCCCCGCGCAGGCGGGGTCCATCAACGCCGACATGCGCGTCAAGGTCACCTCGGCAGCGGGCAGCCCCAGCCGCGCGCCGGCGCGCTCCAACAGCCGCGCGCGCGTCTGCTCGATCTGGGCGCGCCGCGTCAGCTCGCCGTGCAAAAGACCGGCGAGCCGCACGACGGTGTGCACATCGCGCGCGCGGATCGCGGCGCCCTGTTCGAGCACGATCTCCAGCAGCCGCCCGACGGAGGCGATCTGCGCGTCGAGGTGGGCGAGCACCTCAGCGGACATCGCGTCGCTCGCGACGACAGCGATGCTTTGGGGCGCATCCGCGCATGCTGGCGCGGAGGCAGGCGCCTCGTAGGGGCGGGGCGTCCGGCCCCGCCGCCGCGGCTCGATCGCGGTGGAGCTCATGCCGACGCTCCTCCGGTGACCGCCGGGGCAACCGCGGCCGCTACCGGTCCACTCGTTCCGATCGTCACCGAGGCGCCACCGGTCGCTCCGGGTGTCTGTCGTGCACCGTCAGCAATGCCCGGGCCCCCAACGGCGACGACTTCCGCCGAGGCGCCACCGGTCGGAGCGAGAGCTGTGCCCGCGCCAGCGGGCGCGGTGGCAGCTGGTGTGAGCGCACCGGTGCTCGGGGCCGCAGCGCCGCCAGCAGTGGCACCTGCCCCACCCCGCGCGGCCGCCCCGGGGTCAAGCGCGCCCATCAATTGCGAGGCGAGGCCAAGCCCGCCGTCGCGCGTCAGCCCTTCGGCGAGCGTCTGCGGCAGCAACGCGGAGATCATGCCCCCGCCGGCCGCCGCCCCCGTGGGGGAGCTTTCTTCGCCGCTCGGCGACCCGCCCCCCCCTCCTTCTTCCCCTTCTTCCGCCATCCCGCTGCTCTGCACCAGCGACTGCGACAGTTGCGCCACCAGCATCTGTTCAAAGCTCTCCGCGGTGGCGTAGTCCTGTTTGACCGTGGTTGACCCATCGCGTACGTACGCGGGCGCGCGCGCTTCGTTCACCGCCGGCAATCCGCCCGCGGGCACGCCCCCGATCGCCGCCGCCGCGCTCATCCGTTGCTCACCAGCTGGTTGGCGATCGAGAGCATCTGGTTTTCGGTTTGGATGGCGCTGCTCTCCAGCTGATAGCCGCGCTGGGCGCCCATCATCTGCGTCATCTCGGTGGGGAGGTCGACGTTTGAGCCCTCGAGCGCCCCCTGGTGGATTGTGGCGGCGGCGGCCGGTCGCGTGGCGCCGCTCGCTGGCGTCACGGTGAAGAGGTTGCCGCCGGCGGCGAGCAGCTTGTCGGGCGCGGCGACGGTCACGAGCGCGATCTTGCCGATCGTCTGGCCTTTCACGTTCACGGTGCCGTCGGACGCGATCCCCACTTCGCTCGGCGAGGCGCCCTTTGGCAGCGCGATCGGCGGGTCGAGCAGGTCGCCTTCGGCGGTCGTGAGCTGGCCTGCGGAGCTCAGCTGAAAGGAGCCGTCGCGGGTCAGCGCGGTCGTGCCGTCGGAGCGCTTGACGGTGAAGTAGCCGGGCCCTTCGATCGCGAGGTCGAGCGGGTCGCCGGTGCTCTGGACGGGCCCCTGCGACTGGTCGCGGCCGATCACCTGCGCAGCGGCGCCGGTGCCGACGGGGGCGACGGTGCCGGCGATTTCGAGCTGGTTGTAGAGCAGGTCGCGAAAGCCCACCCGTTCGGCCTTGTAGCCGGTGGTGGAGCTGTTGGCGATGTCGTTGCCGATCGCGTCGAGCTGCTGCTGCTGGGCTTCCATCCCGGCGGCGGCGGCGAACAGTCCTTCGAGCATCGTGTGCCTCCTCAGCGTTGCTCGCGGCGAGCAGTGGTGGTGGGCAGAGCGTTGTGCATGACGCGATGGCTTAGGAGAATCCGTTGACTTAGGAGGACCCGTTGAGCGAGCCAACCTGCGTGGCGGCGGCGCCAAGCGTCGTGTCGATCGCCTGGATCGCCTGCTGGCCGGACTGGAAGGTGCGCAGCGAGCCGATCATTTCCACCATCGTGCGCGCGGGGTTGACGCCCGATTCCTCGAGCACCCCCGAGCGCACGGTGCCGCTCGCGCGCCCGGATGCGATGCCCGCGAAGAGGTTTTCCCCCTGCTTCACCGCGCCGGGCACTTCGAACACGCCGAGCGCGCCGGCCGGCACGGTGCCGTTTGATTCCACCGCGATCGGCACGCCGCTCTGGCCGAGCACGGGGTCGCCGGCGCCGTTGATCAGCTGCCCGGAGGCGGAGGTGCTGAACTGGCCGTCGCGGGTGTAGCGCACGCCCTGGGGGGTGCGCACCGCGAAGAAGCCGGCACCGACGATCCCGAAGTCGAGCGGCTGATTGGTCTGTTGCATCCCCGCGGGCACCATCTCGACGAAGCTCTTGCCGAGCTGCACACCGGTGGAGAGCGAGCCGATCGCGCGCCCGTCGGTGGTGTTGGCGAGCAGCAGGTCCCCGAAGGAATGCTGCGGGGACGCTTCGGGCTTGTAGCCCGGCGTCGAGGCGTTGGCGAGGTCGTTTGAGAGCTGCGCCTGGCGGGTCTGCTCGGCGACCATGCCCGAAGCCGCGATGAAGAGGCCGAGGTCCATCTCAGTGCGAGTGATCGCCCTGACGA
>DATMMB010000329.1:0-3953 GCA_035569895.1 Solirubrobacteraceae bacterium
GCGGTGAGCTCGGAGAGACTCTTGCCCGCATCGATCGCCGCACGCACCAGCCCCGCGACGACGCCGTGAGCCTGGCGGAAGGGTACCCCGTGGCGCACGAGCATGTCGGCGATGTCGGTCGCACCCAGCAGCTCGTCCGAGGCCGCATCCGCCATCGCTTCGCGCCGGAACCGCACCCCCTCCACCATCCCGCGCGCGGCGCTCAGCGACAGCTCCAGCGTGTCGGCGGCGTCGAACAGGTGCTCCTTGTCCTCCTGCAAATCCTTGTTGTAGGTGAGCGGCAGCGCGTGCAGCACCCCGTAGAGCGCCGTGAGGCGACCGACGATCCGTGGCGCCTTCGCGCGCAGCAGCTCAGCCGCGTCGGGGTTCTTCTTCTGCGGCATGATCGACGACCCCGACGACCACGCATCGGGCAGCTCGCAGAAGCCGACCTCCTCGCTGCACCACAGCACGAGCTCGGCGCCGAGCCGCGAAAGATGCGTCGCGCAAACCGCCGCGGCGTGCAGGTAGTCCAGCGCGAAGTCGCGATTGGACACCGCGTCGATCGAGTTGGGGACGATGTCGTGAAAGCCGAGCTGGCGGGCGACCGCGTGCCGGTCGGTGTCGAAGTTGACGCCCGCCAGCGCGCCGGCGCCGAGCGGCAGGCGGCCGGCCTGCTCGAGCGCGAAGGCGAAGCGCTCGCGGTCGCGCGCGAGCATCCAGAAGTAGGCGAGCAGGTGGTGGGCGAGATACACCGGCTGCGCCCGCTGCAGGTGGGTGTAGCCCGGCAGCGGCCAGTCGACGTGCTGCTCGGCGCGTGTCACCAGCGCGCTCATCAGCCCGCCCACCGCGTCGTGCGCGGCGCGGGCGTGCTCGCGCACGAACATCGCCACGTCGGTCGCCACCTGGTCGTTGCGCGAGCGCGCCGTATGCAGCTTGCCGCCGACCGATCCCGTCAGCTCGGTGAGGCGCCGCTCGATCGCCGTGTGGATGTCCTCGTCGCCGTCCTCGAACGCGAACACACCGATCGCGAGCTCCGACTCGACCTCCTCCAAGCCCTCGATCAGCGCATTACGCTCGGCGACGGTGATGATGCCCCGCTCGGCCAGCATCCACACGTGCGCGCGCGACTGCTCGACATCCTGTGGCCACAGTCTGCGGTCGAAGCGCAGCGAGGCGTTCAGACGCCGGAAGTCTGGGTGCTGAGGCTCGCGGAAGCGGGACATGGCTTCGAGGGCGGGGCGGGCGCTGGACAGTAGCGGAGATCCGCGCGCGGCGATCAACGCCCTTGGAGCAGCCACGGGCGCGCGTCCAGCAAGCTCGGCATGCCCGGATGCGTTACCTGGACGCGGCTACAGCGCTCGTCGGCACCCGCTCGCTCCGCATGCGGGTGCGCGCGGGCGCTCGCGGCGTATAATGCACGATCCATGATTCACGATCATCCCGATACTCTCAACTCATCGTGCTTCCTGAAAACTCGTTGATGAGCTGGCTAGCGAAAATCAAGCCCGCCCAGCGCGCAGGGAGCCGCGATAATGGTGCTCTTGCTGGGACCGAGGACGCCGGCGGGCGCAGATCTGCAGCCGCCAGACCGCGACGAACTCTCTGTAGGTGCCACTAGGTCATGCCGTCCCCCGACGCCGCCACACAGACGGAAACGCGCCCCGCGCGGCGACGGCGGGTGCGCGATAATCCGGTCGTGCCGCAACTACTCGAACAGCCGCGGATCGGCCCGACGCCCGGCCTGCCGCGGGGGCCCCATTCGCTCACCCGCGAGCAGGTCGCCCACAACCAGCGGCTGCGGCTGCAGGAGGGCATGATCGACGCGATCGGCGAGAAGGGCTATGCGGCGAGCACGGTGTCGGACGTGATCAAACGAGCAGGCGTCTCGCGCAAGGCTTTCTATGAGCACTTCGCCAACAAGGAGGAGTGTTTCCTGGCGACCTACGACTCGATCGCGGCGATCGGCGAGCAGGGCGTTTCCAGGGCGTTCAGGCGCGCCGAAGGCCTGCCCGACAGCGTGCAGGCGGCGCTCGGCGAGCTGTTCGAGCTGGCGATCGCGCGCCCCGAGGCGCTGCGCGTGCTGATGGTCGAGATCGGCGCGGCCGGCCCCGCGGGCGTGCAGCGCCGCGAACAGCTGGTGGTGCGCTACGAGGAGTTCCTGCGCGAGAGCCTCGGCCTGCAACCAGGGCCCGGCCCGATCCCAAACCCGATCCTGCGCGGCGTGGTGGGGGGCATCCTGCACGTGCTCTACACCCACCTGCGCCGGGGTGACCACCGACAGCTGCGCAAACGGCTGCCCGACCTCGTGCGCTGGACGACCGCCTATTGGCCGGCGCCCGCGTCGATCATGACGTTCGTCGACCCGACGCCGCGGGAGCTGCACCTCGACCTCAGCAGCGGCGCGGGCGGGTGGGCGGGCGGACGGGCACCCGGATCCCTGTCGCTCGGCGCCGCCACCAGCCGGCGGCGCAAGCTGCCGCGCGGGGAGAACGGGATGCCGCGCAGCTTCGTCGTGCACAGCCAGCGCGAGCGGATCCTTGACGCGGTGACGACGCTGACGGCGAGCAGAGGCTACGCGGCGCTCACCGTCGAGGGAATCGCGGCTGAGGCCTCGGTGTCGCTGCAAGCCTTCTACGAACACTTCGGCGACAAGGAGGAAGCGTTTCTGGTCGCCTACGAGATCGGCCACGACAAAGCGCTCGCGCTGGTCGAGCGCGCCTACGACGCCGAGCTCGACTGGCGCTATGGCGTGCGCGCGGGGATCACCGCGCTCTTCAACTTCCTCGCGGGCGAGCCCGCGTTTGCGCACATGGCGATGATCGACGTGATGGCGGCCTCCGATCGCACCTCCTCACGCGCGCTGAAGGGCGCGGCTCCGTTCGGCCAGATGCTCGCCCCGGGATTGGCGCGCGGCGACAACGGGACGCGCCCGCCGGAGGTGATGGTGCACGCGATCGCCGGCGGACTGTTCGAGCTGATGCTCCACCACGCCCTGCAGAGCCGGATCCACGAGCTGCCGGTGATCGCGCCGCGGGCCACATACTTCGCGCTGGCGCCGTTCATCGGGGCCGACGCAGCCGGCGAGGTCGCGACCGCGCCGCCGGCGTAGACCTACTGCCCCAACGCCTCGCGCAGCACGTCGGCGACGCAGCGCACCAACACTCAGTCGGGGGAGGGCAGGCCCGGGTGGGCGGGCACTGAATCCCCCACCTGTCAGCAAGACTCGGCTACCGTCCCACCGCCTCCCGCAAGACATCCGCCACACAGCGCACCTGCCACTCTTCCATGCCCACGAAGAACGGCAATGCCAGCGAGCGCGCCGCCACGTCCTCGCACACCGGGAAGTCGCCCGGCTTGTAGCCGAAGCGCTCGCGGTAGAAGCGCAGCAGGTGGATCGCCGGCAGGTAGGGCTTGCTCTGGATCCCTTCGGCCGCAAGCGTCCTGATCACGCCATCGCGGTCGGCGCGGCGGGGGAGCTGCACCACGAACACAAACCAGCCGCGGCGAGCGCCTTCCATGTCGGGGCAGGGCAGCTCCAAGCCCCTGACGTTCGCGAGCGCCTCGCGGTACTGGGCCGCCAGGCGCGCCCTGGCCGCCAGTAACTCGTCCAGGCGCTGCAATTGCACGATCCCGAGCGCGCAGGCGATGTCGGTGAGGCGGTAGTTGAAGCCGAGGCGGTCGTGGTCGAGCCAGTCCATGTCGGGCGCGCGGCCCTGGTTGCGCTCGCTGTCGATCCGCGCCTTCAGCGCGGGGTCGGCGAGCGCGATCATGCCGCCCTCGCCGGTGGTGAGCTGCTTGTTGGCGTAGAAGCCGAACACCGCCGGGTTGCCCCGGCCTCCCACCGGCCGGCCGTCGGCGTGGCGGGCGCCGAGCGCCTCGCACGCGTCCTCGACGAGCGCGAGATCGTGGCGGCGGGCGATCGCCTCGAAGCTGCTCATCTCCGCCGGGTAGCCGAAGATGTGCACCGGCAG
>DATMMB010000330.1:0-7303 GCA_035569895.1 Solirubrobacteraceae bacterium
CGTAGTCCACCCGTCGGCACCTACAACCGACAGCACCGGACCGCTAGACCGAGGTCTACGCCTTACTCACCGAGTGAGCGGCCGACCTTCAGCCGGAGCTGGGTTCGAACAACCGTCACGAACCCTGCACGGCCTACCAGCCTCGCTGCTCACCGACAACGGGGCGGTGTCCGGGATGTCCCGAGGCACAACACAACGGGGAGGGAGGGACGAAGATCGAACCCCGACGCTGCCTGGCAGCGCGTCAGGGAGCTTCACGCCAAAGGCGCTTCAGGGCGCAGCCGTAGGGCCGGCAGCAAAGCAACGGAGACGGTCAGGCGATCTTGAGGTGCTCGTTCAGCGCCCTTGCTCGGCATCCCGGCAGGCATAGCGTGGATTACGAGTTCTGGGCCGACGACTTTGACGACCTCAAGTAGCGCACCGCTTCGACTAGACCCGATATAGAGCAAGCGCCCATTGGCGGGTACAATGGCTTCGATGGAGGCCGCCGCCGCATCCCACGTCGAGCAGCACCCAGCTGACGACCCCAAGCTCCGCGACGCGCAGCGTGCTCGTCTCGCACGGCTGCGTGACGAGCTCGTCGCCGAAGGCGCCGATCCCTCCAAGCGCCTGCCCGAGCTGCGGCGCCGCGCTGACGCCTGGCCCGAGTGACCAGCCGTCCCAGGCGCGACTTCCTGCTCGACAGCGGCGGTGTCAGCGCGCTCGCGGCCGACCGCGACCTGCTCGCCGCCTATCTCGATCTACTTATGTTGCGCTTCGACGGAGCGCTCCTCGTTCCGGTCCCCGTGCTCACCGAGGTGCGATCCGGCCAGCGACGCTCCGATGTGCCCGTCGACCGCCTGATCAAGGCAATCGGCGCTGAGGGCGACATCTACGCTCCGCTGACCGTCGCCGCCGCCATCCGCGCCGGTGTGCTGCGTGCCGAAGCGTTACGCCGCTCGCGTCGAGACATCTCGACCACCGACGCTCAGGTCGTGGCGATCGCTGAGGAGCTGAGCTACAAACGCGCGGTGACCATCGTCACCGGCGACCCGCGCGACATCAATCTGCTCGTCGGCCTAACCCGCCGAGCCAACATCGCGGTGGACATCGCCAGCTGACAGGTCACGGATTGGCCAGGACGGAGGGGGAGGGATTCGAACCCTCGTCGGAGGAATCTCCCCCGAAACGGTTTTCGAGACCGCCGCATTCAACCGCTCTGCCACCCCTCCAGGGGAGACCTGCCTAGGCTAGTCGATCGGATGGCAGGAGCGCCGTCGGCCCAGGGGCGGATGACCCCGCCATGCCGGCAGGCTGCTACCACTCCACGAACGGCTCGCAAGCCAACAGCTGGCAAAGGCCTGCATCTGGGCCCAGCCCGAGCGCATGCTGCTTGTTTGCGGGCTTTGCCTTGCGTTTGCCCTTCTTCGAGCCAAAACGCCGCTTGGCATCAGCGATGCAGTTCCCCCGCCTGCTCTTCTTGAGCTTCTCGCACGCCTTGATCGCCCGCACGAGCTTCTGCGCACTACTCGGCGGCTTGACGCCGCCACCGGTCCCCAAAGAGCCCGTTCCCGAGGTCGAGCCGGAGGATGCTGGGGTTGTGGTCGAGGAGGTCGAGCCAGTGGCACCGCTCACGGACCCCGTGCTGGTATTGCCACCCGAGCCAGGAGTGCCCCCGCCCGGGTTGCCGCCTCCCGGGTTGCCGCCTCCCGGGTTGCCCGGGCCCGACGTGATGGTGTAGTCGATCGTCGCCGTGCCACGCTGGCCGTCACTGCTGACCGCCGTCACCGTGTAGCTGTGCAGCCCCACCACCGAAGTGCCGAGCTTGCCCGGGCTGGCACTGCCATTGGAATCGGTGCACGATTCGACCCCCGGCCCACCCACGGCATCAGCGCACACAAAGCGCGTAGCAACACTTTCGCCAACCACATACGTCTGGTTATCCGCGGGCGCTTCAATCGAGGCCGTCGGCGGACCCACCGCTGTGCCGGTGATGTTGATCGGCAGCGTCTGCGTGGATGCGTCGGCTTTCCCGTTGCTGTCGCTCACCGTAAGCGACACCTGGTACACGCCCGGCTTCAGGTAGGTGTGGGTGGGGTTCCCCCCGCTGGTGATGTCGACCGGCGAGCCGTCGCCGAAGCTCCATTCGTAGGTGGTGATTTTGGCGCTGATGTCGTAGGAGGCGCTGCCGTCGAAGGCGATCGCGTGGCCGGTTTCGCCGCTGGCGGGCACGATGAACGACGGCGTGGGGCCGATCCGCGCGGCGCAGCCGGCCGGTTCTTTTTCGTTGGCCGAGGTCGGCGTCTGCGTGGGCTGCTGGCTCCAGATCTGCTGGGTGTAGTAGGTGTGTCCGCCGATCAGCTGGTTGAAGGCCGTGTCTTCAGCGAGGCTGCCGCCCAGCGGGGTGCCGTAGATCTCCGGCTGTTCTTCAGAGATCGGGGATGTGCACTTGTCGGCGACCTCTTCACCGTTTTCGTCGGTGTAACCGGTGTCGGGCGCGGGGTCGGTGGCGGACTCCACGATCTCGTGGATCTCCGAGTCGAGCGTGCCGTCGGTGTCTTTGTTGCCGTCCACGCCGGACGGCGCCTGCCCGGAGTCGCAGTCGGACGCATAGGGTAGATCGCTGTACACCGCCACTTTCTTTTCGGGGCCGATTTCGGTGATCTCGCTGTGATAGGCACAGAATACTTCCGGCGCGCATTCGGCCGTCTTGCCCACCAATTCGCAGGTGGCGACGCCATTGGGTGTGTAAAGGAGATATTGAGCTTCCGGAGCGCTCGCCGGATCGGTGGGCCAGTGGTTGACTTCGATCTGCTTCAGGATCTCTTCGCGAATCTGACCGTCGGTCACGCACGGAGCCTTGGTGCAGCCTTCTCCTTTGTCGAGCGGTGGGTAGGAAGCGGTGACGGTCACATCGCCCCCGAATTCCACCTTGCCGGTGATCGGCTTTCCTTCTTTGTTGGTGTACTGCTCGGCGACCGAGAGCTCGTCCGTCGTCCGCGTGTCTTCAGCCTGCAGGTCCTTTGCGTACTGGATGATCGGTTCGGTGTACTCGCTCGAAAATTCGCCGGCTTTCTGCTCCCAGAAGATCAAGTAGAGCTTCGAGGAGAGCATCAGCGGTCCGCCGCCATATCCCACCGGCGGCTGGGGACCGCCGACGGTCAGCGGCGTGGCGCGGCCACGCAGCGTGGAGCGCTCCCTCGCCCTGGCTTTGGGCGAGGGCGTCACACCGTAGGCGTGGCCGTGGGCGAACACCACGTGCGCCTGCGCCATGCCGCCGATCAGCGTGAACAGCGCGAGCGCCGCCACCAGCGCCGCCAGCGCCCGCACGAGCACAGTTGTCCAGGTGGACCGACTCACTCGCGCCGAAGCATACGGCGTGCGTGTCACGAAATGCGTCGCTGGGCCCCGCAAGCAGCCCGCTGCCACTCCACGCGCTGGTGACCCGCCGCAGCGGCATCGAAATCGAGGAGATCGACCTGTGGCTGCTGGGCGGTGTGTCAAAGATGCGCGGTGAAGCGCACGCCCTCGAGGACGAGCTGCGCTACGCGGTCGCCGGCGCCGCCGTCACGCTGGGCGTGTTCGGCGCGTTGGCGCTGGCGCTGCCGCCTCCACCCCAGCCTGGCTGAAAGCGCTGGTCGAATACCAGCTGCTGGTGAACGGCCTGATCTTCGTGTTCAACATGCTCCTCGCGTTCCCCGTCGTCGACGACCAGGGCATCGCGCTTGGCGTCGTGAGCGTGCGCCGCTGGCCGGCTACCGCCGTGACGCAAAGAAGTCGGTGAGCAGGGCCCCGCACTCCACCGCCAGCAGCCCGCCGCCGACCTCCGGGCGGTGGTTGAGCCGTCGCTCGCCGAGCACGTCCAGCACGCTGCCGGCGGCGCCCGCCTTCGGGTCGGCTGCCCCGTACACCACGCGCGGCACCCTCGCCAGCACGATCGCCCCCGCGCACATCGCGCACGGCTCGAGCGTCACGTAGAGCACCGTGTCGAGCACTCGCCAGCTGCCCACCGTGCGGGCGGCCTCGCGCAGCGCGATCAGCTCCGCGTGAGCGGTCGGGTCCTGGCGCACTTCGCGCTCGTTGTGCCCCGCCCCGACCACCTCGCCCCCGCGCACCGCCACCGCGCCGATCGGCACGTCGTCGTGTTTCAATGCATGCTCCGCCTCGCGCAGCGCGAGGCGCATAAAGTATTCGTCGCGCGGAAAGAAGCGCTCGCTCACGGCCACCGTACCCTCATCTCCGCTTGCGGGCGCCGCCGCGGGTGGGCTCGCCTGGGGACACCGGCCATCATGATTACCAATCCGATGCACCGCCGGCTCGCACCCACCCGACTCGCGCGCTTCGTCGGCGCCGCCGCACTTGTGCTCGCCGCGCACGCACGCACACCGACACGCCGACACGGGCAACCCAAGCCGGCACCTCGCACCGCCCGCCGCGTGGCCACCGCCACGCTCCTACTGGCCGCCGCGGCACCGGCGGCGCTCGTGCCGGGCGCCGGCGTCGCCGCCCCCTTCGCGGCCGGTACCCGCGCAGGGAGCGCCCGCCCCTCCTCCTCCCCCTCTCCACCGGCACCCGCACCCTACGAACCCGGTGCGGTCGTGGTGGGCTACGTCCCCTCCGACTCCTCCACCGCGCGCGCCACGATCGCACGCGCCGCCGACGCAGTCGACCCCGTGGAAGTGCAGCCCCACACCCGCCTGCTCACACTTGCGCCGCACGCGAGCGTCGCAGCCGCGCTCGCGCGGCTGCGCCACACGCGCGGCGTGGCGTGGGCGGTGCCCGACTATATCGCCCACATCGCCGTCGTGCCGCGCGCGCACACGGCGGCGTCGCTCGCCGAGCTGGAGGGCCCCTCGCAGGTGGGCGCCAACAGGGCGCAGACGGACGCCACCGCGGCGAATGCCGCCGGCGAACCGTTCCCCAACGACCCCGGTCTCGCGAAAGTGCCCGGCGGGTGGCGCAGCTTGCAGTGGAATTTCGACGGCACCTTCGGCGTGGAAGCGCCGGGGGCGTGGCGCAATCTGATCGCCGACCACCGCGCCGGCGGGCGGGGCGTGGTCGTGGCGGTGCTCGACACCGGCGTCGCCTACGCCAACCGCGGGCCGTTTCGCATCTCCCCCGACTTCTACCGCTATCAGTTCGTCGCCGGTTGGGACTTCGTCGCCCACAACCGCTTCCCCAACGACCGCAACGGCCACGGCACCGACGTCGCCGCCACGATCGCGGAGGCAACCAACAATGGTAAGGGCCTGACAGGGCTCGCGTATGGGGTGCGGATCATGCCGGTGCGGGTGCTCGACAGCGAAGGCAACGGCGACGCCGCGACGATCGCCAAGGGCGTGCGCTTCGCGGTCAACCACGGCGCGCGTGTGATCAACCTCTCTCTCGAATTCCCCGGCGGCATCACCGCCTCCGACATCCCCGAGCTGATCTCCGCGCTGCGCTACGCCCACCGCCACGGCGTGGTGCTGGTGGGCGCCGCCGGCAACGAGGCCCACGCCGCCGCCGCCTACCCGGCGCGCGCGGAAGGCGTGATCGCCGTGGGCGCAAGCACCGAACACGGCTGTCTGGCCTCCTACACCAACTTCGGCACCGACGTCGCGCTGGTGGCGCCAGGCGGCGGACCGGACGCCAACCTCCCCGGCGACCCCAACTGCCAGCCCGACCTCGCCTCCGGGCGCGATGTCTTCCAGGTCACGTTCCTCGGCACCTCCCCCCGCCGCTTCGGGATCCCGGGCGGGTACGAAGGCACCTCGATGGCCACGCCCCACGTGGCCGCCGCCGCCGCGATGATCATCGCCTCCGGCGTGCTCGGCCGCCACCCTACCCCTGCGCAGGTCGAGGCGCGCCTGCTCGCCACCGCGCGACCGCTCGGCGGCCCCTCCGACAGCCACCTCTACGGTGCCGGCCTGCTCGACGTCGCCGCCGCCACCGCGCCGGGCGGGCCGGGGGCGGTGGGCGGCTAGGCAGCGCAGGCTCCCGCCGCCCCCGCGCGCTCGGAGCGCGACTCCACACCGAGCGTGAGCAACGTGCACTCTTTTATGTGCTTGCGCGCGGCGTCGTGCGCGCAACGCAGTCGCTGCGCTGTCGAGGTCGACGCGGGTATTTGAAAACTGGGACGCGCAGTCGAGCGCCGGCGGCCCGTGCAGGGTGCGCCCACGCAATAAGATTTCGCAATCGCACGCTCAGAGTCCGGCATAGCGATCGTCGGCGCCGGTCCCTATGGGCTGTCGGTTGCCGCCCACCTGCTCGCCGCCGACCAACAGGTGAAGGTCTACGGCCGAGTCATGGGCTTCTGGGAGGAGCACATGCCCGCGGGCATGTTGGTGCGCTCCGCGTGGAGCGCCTCCAGCCTTTCCGACCCACGCCGCGTGCTGACGCTCGACACCTATGAGGCGGAGCAGCCGTCGCCGTTTCCCCGTCCCCTACCCGGCGCGGAGCTGCCGCGCTACGGGCACTGGTTTCAGGAGCGCGCCGTGCCGGATGTCGACGAACGGCTCGTCGCCACCGTGGAGCGGCACGCCACTGACGGCTTCGCGCTGACGCTCGCGGACGGCGAGCGCCACACCGCCCGGCGCGTGGTGATCGCCACCGGCCTCGCCAGCTTTCCTCATCGCCCCGCCCAGTTCGCCGAGCTGGGCGCCAACCGTGTCACGCACTCGATGGACGTGCCCGGGCCGGCACGCTTCACCGGACAATCGGTCGCCGTGATCGGCTGCGGCCAGAGCGCCGTCGAGACGGCCGCGCTGCTGTGCGAAGCGGACGCTGGGGTGGAGCTGATCGCGCGCGCGCCCGGGATTCGCTGGCTGATCCGCGGCGAGCGACTGCGCGGCATCGACCCGCTTCTGCAACGCGTCCTCTACGCACCCACCGACGTCGGCCCCGCCGGAGTGAGCAGGCTGGTGGCCCTGCCCAACCTCTTTCGGCGACTGCCACGCCGCCTGCAGGATCGCCTCGCCTATCGGTCGGTCCGCCCCGCCGCCACCAGCTGGCTGGCGGACCGCGTAGCCGGCGTCACCACCACCTTCGCACGCCATGTCACGCGGGCGCACGCCGACGGTGAGGGCGTGTCGCTGACGCTTGACGACGGCTCTCATCGACTCGTCGATCACGTGATCCTCGCGACCGGCTACAGGATCGACGTGGCGCGGGAAGCCGTGCTCGACGAGTCGCTGCGCGCCGGCCTGCGCACACACGACGGCAACCCGGTGCTCGGCGCGGGCTTCGAGTCCTCGCTGCCCGGATTGCACTTCGTCGGCGCCTACTCGGCGTGGAGCTTCGGCCCGATCATGCGCTTCGTCGCCGGCACCGCGTTCACCGCCCG